>CAZQMH010000004.1:0-33279 GCA_964594435.1 uncultured Alcanivoracaceae bacterium | reverse complement strand
TTCCTTTGGGTAAATTAGCCACGCATTTTTCTATAAATTCTAAGTTTTGGTTTTTTTTGTGTGGTATTGTCTTCTCAAAAATCAACTTCAATCATTTGGTTTGTTTCGGCAATATATCCTATCATTTGTATGTAACCTTTGTTGAATTTGTATGTTTTTTTAGATGTGATTTATGTGACAATCTTAGCTTTGGGGTAAAAAAAAAAGAGCATCAATTGATGCTCTTTTCGGCTTAAAAAATTTATCGGGCTTTGGGGTTTACAACATCAAATTATTCATGCGTTTAACAAAGCCAGATGGGTCTTCGAGTTGCCCACCTTCGGCTAGCAAGGCTTGATCAAACACGAGCGATGACCAATCGGCAAATTTTGCTTCATCTTTTTCCGATGATATTTTCTTGAAAAT
The DNA here is from genome assembly GCA_964594435.1 of uncultured Alcanivoracaceae bacterium. Taxonomy (GTDB): domain Bacteria; phylum Pseudomonadota; class Gammaproteobacteria; order Xanthomonadales; family Marinicellaceae; genus NORP309. Next base: position 32,874 of record CAZQMH010000004.1, on the reverse strand, counting down.
TGGGTGTTCGATATTAATTTCTAAAGTTGGTTTGCTGCTGGGTACGGCTTGACCTGCTTGTTTCATCAGTTGCTGCATGTACAGTGCCATATCTTGCTCGTTTAAAACGATGCAGGCAGCTGAGTCAGTTAGGCGTTTAGATACTTTGATTTTTTCGACTTTATCGGTTAGGATTTTTTCCATTTTTTCAATAACTTCTTTGTTATCTTTTTCTAACTTTTCAACGTCTTTCTTGTCTTTTTCTGTATCGAGTTTGTCTAAATCGCCTTTGGCAACGGATTTTAGTTTTTTGCCTTCAAATTCAGTCAAACCATTAACCAACCACTCATCAATACGATCGGTTAGCAACAAAACCTCAATGTCCTTTTTCTTGAAAACTTCAAGATGCGGACTGTTTTTTGCGGTATTATAACTATCGGCAGTAATATAATAGATGTTTTCTTGTTCGGACTTCATTCTTGAGATGTAGTCTTCTAAGGTGACATTTTGGGTGGCATAATCATTATGTGTTGAGGCAAAACGTAACAATTTTGCCAAGGCATCTTTGTTGCTGAAATCTTCTTGTATGCCTTCTTTCATAACATTGCCAAATTCATTCCAAAATTCTTGGTATTGATCGGCATTTGCATTTGCCATGCGTTTGAGCACGGTCAATATTTTCTTAGTTGAAGCACTTTTTATTGACTCAATAACTTTATTGCTTTGTAAAATCTCACGTGATACATTTAATGGTAAGTCATTGGAATCAATAATTCCCTTGATAAAGCGTAAGTAGCGCGGCAATAAGTTTTTGCTGTCATCCATGATAAATGTGCGCTGCACATAGAGCTTCAAACCATGAGATGCATCAGGTTCCCATAAATCAAAAGGGGCTTTTTGGGGAATATACAATAAAGAGGTGTACTCGTATTTTCCTTCAACTTGGTTGTGCGACCAGGTTAATGGTTCATTCCAGTCATTGGATACCGTTTTGTAAAACTCTTTGTAATCTTCTTCACTTATTTCAGACTTTGGCAAGGTCCACAAGGCTTTGGCACGATTGACCTGTACCCATTGGGTTAGGGTTGCTTTTTCTTGCTTGGTATTTTTTTCTTCCTTTTCATCGTCTTCACTTTCTACTTCTTGGGTTTCAAGCATGTAAATGGGTACGGGAATATGATCAGCATATTTCTTAATGATGGATTTTAAGCGAAATTCATTAGCAAAATCTTTTTCTTCTTCTTTTAAGTGCAATATGACTTCTGTTCCTTTGTTTTCCTTTTTTACTTCTTCAATGGTAAATTCACCTTCGCCATTGGATTGCCACTGCACACCTGTTTTCTTTCCTGCTTTGCGTGTAATGAGCGTAACTTTGTCGGCAACAATAAATGAGGAGTAAAATCCTACACCAAATTGCCCTATCATTTGCGAGTCTTTGGCCTCATCGCCGGTGAGTTTATTCAAAAATTCTTTGGTGCCTGATTTTGCAATGGTTCCTATGTTATCAATCACTTCCGAACGTGTCATGCCAATGCCATTATCTCTGACAGTAACGGTGTTGGCTTCAGCGTCGTGTTCGATTTGGATTTTCAGTTCACTTTCGCCTTCATTTAAGCTGTCATCTGCCACCGCCGCAAAGCGTAATTTATCGCAGGCATCGTTGGCATTTGAGATGAGCTCTCGTAAAAATATCTCTTTGTTAGAATACAAAGAGTGAATCATAAGGTGTAATAATTGATTAACTTCGGTTTGAAATTTTAAATTTTCTTTTTTTGCCATAATAATGTTTTAGATGTAATTTTAAGATGGCGACAATATAAGGGCATGCTTGTTTTTTTCAAGCATGAAAGCTATTAATCTTAAAATATAAGAGAGGTAGCCAAATTCCCATAGAGAAATCGTCAAAAATCCTTATGGAAAGGATTTTCATGTAAACCCACACGGATGTGGGCCAGTATCAGGACGATACGCAGTAAAAAGTGTAATCACCATTTAAGATAATTTTTCTAAACCACCAAAATAAGGTCGCAATACTTTAGGTAAGGTAATACTGCCATCAGCGTTTTGGTAATTTTCCATAACGGCAATCAGCGTTCTACCTACAGCAAGTCCTGAACCATTGAGCGTGTGTACCAATTGTGGTTTTGTATCTTGTTCTTCACGAAAACGAGTCTTCATGCGTCGGGCTTGAAAGTCGGTACAATTACTGCAAGAAGATATTTCTCGGTAATTGTTCTCACTTGGTAACCACACTTCAACATCGTAAGTTTTTGCCGCTCCAAAACCCATGTCGCCAGTGCAAAGAATTATTGTGCGAAAGGGCAATTCTAAGGCTTTTAAAATACCTTCTGCACAGCCTGTCATTTCCTCTAGGGCTTGGTTGGATGTTGCTGGATGAACGATTTGTACCATTTCTACTTTTTCAAACTGATGTTGACGAATCATGCCACGCGTGTCTTTACCGTAACTACCTGCTTCTTTACGGAAACAGGGTGTATGTGCCGTCATTTTGATGGGTAAATCATCTTGTTTTATGATAGCACCCGCCAATAGATTAGTAAGTGGTACTTCCGCCGTTGGAATCAAGTATTTTTCATCTGTGGTAATAAAAGCATCATCGGCAAATTTCGGTAATTGCCCACTGCCTGTCATGGTCGCTTCATTCACCAAATACGGAACATAATATTCTGTATAACCATTTTCTTGGGTATGTGTATCCAACATAAATTGGGCTAAAGCACGGTGCAATTTGGCAATGTTACCACTTAAGGTAGTAAATCGAGAACCCGATAATTTAGCGGCACTTTCGGCATTAAGCCAATTATTTTTCACGCCCAAATCAACATGGTCTTTGGGCTCAAAATCAAATTGTGTTGGCACACCCCACTTTCTTACTTCCACGTTCTGGGTCTCATCTTTGCCAATAGGCACGTCTTCTAGTGGTAAATTAGGCGTGTACAGTGTGATTTTGCTTACGGCTTTTTGAATGGCTTCAAATTTTTCTTTGGCAGCATCGAGTTGTTGTCCTATGTTTTTTACCTCATCTAACAACGGCTGTATATCCTCGCCTTTCGCTTTGGCTTGCCCAATAGCTTTGGATTTTACCGTGCGTTGATTTTGCAATTGTTCTTGCAATACTTGGTAATGTTTTCGGTCTTTTTCAAGCTCGGTCCATGCATCGGTGTCGAGATGGTAACCACGATTTTTCAGAGCGTTAGCCGTCTGGCTAAGAGCATTTCGTAAAAGTTGAGGATCTAACATAATAATTCTTTGTTTACTGTTTATAAATTAAGCGTTGTATTGTAGCTTTTTTTCTAAATTATTAATGCAAAAAGATGATTTTTTAGCTAAAATATTTGCTTCAAAACAGCCGCACTTTTGTGCACACTAGCAATTATTACCCAAATGCCGATATTATCGGGATTTGGGAATTAGGTTAAACTATGAAAAGAATACATATACACATATCAGTAAAAGATTTAGATGAAAATATAAGCTATTATTGCAAATTGTTTGATGCAGAGCCTACCACAATTAAATCAGACTATGCCAAATGGATGCTTGATGATCCGAAAGTTAATTTTGCTATTTCAAGCAGAAATGAAAATACGGGTTTAGACCACTTAGGTATTCAGGTTGACTCAAATGATGATTTGCTGGTTTTGCAAAAGAATATGAAAGCAGCCGATGAGAATATCAAAGAAGAACGAGGACAAGGCTGTTGTTATAGTGTTTCCGATAAATATTGGTCTGTCGATCCTCAGGGTATCGCATGGGAAGGCTATCATACTTTGAGTTCTATCCCTACTTTTAATCAATCGGATGAAAGCAAGCAGGAAACGCAAGCCTGTTGTGCTCCGAAAAAGAGTTGTGGTTAAAAATTTGCATCTGTTGGTCTTTGCGTATAAGATAATGCCTTAATTTCAACGAACTTCTTTTATGCCAGAAAACAATAATCTATCTGAAATTCAGATTAAAGACCAGAAAATAATCGTCAATAAACAGCTTAATCTAGTTGAAGCACTGATTCCTGTGGTGGCTTTGATGTCGTTGCTGGCATATAATATTTTTTTTGCTGGTGGCAGTTTGTTGGGTGATTACTCCAATCAATACATTCTGCTCATAGCCGCGGCTATTGCGGCGGTTGTTGGTTTGATGAACAAGGTTACGCTGCACATTATGTTCGATGAAGTGCTTGAAAACCTTAAAAAAGTACTGATTCCTATTTTGATATTGTTATTGGTGGGTGCATTATCAGGTACATGGCTGGTCAGTGGTATTATTCCAAGCATGGTTTATTATGGCTTGGAAGTGCTAAATCCGACTATCTTTTTGCCTGCTTGTATCGTTATTTGTATTATTATTTCATTGGCGACAGGCAGTTCGTGGACGACAACCGCAACAGTAGGTATTGCCTTAATAGGTATTGGAACGGCTCTTGGTATGGAAGCGGGGATGGTGGCAGGTGCGGTTATCAGTGGGGCTTATTTCGGTGATAAAATGTCACCGTTGAGTGATACCACCAATCTCGCACCTGCGATGGCTGGCACCGATTTGTTTACCCATATTCGTTACATGATGATAACCACCATTCCGACAATTCTTATTACACTTACCATATTTACAGTAATTGGCATGAATTTAAGCATCACAGGTTCGGCAGATGTCAGTGATTTGTTGCTTGAAATTAATACATTATTTTATGTTTCTCCTGTTTTATTTATCGTTCCTGCTGTGGTCGTTGTATTGATTATTTTAAAAACAAAACCTCTCATAGCATTAGGTATTGGTGTGTTACTGGCAGCATTTTTCGCACTCTATTACCAACCAACGGTTTTGGCAGGCTTGTCGGATTCGTCTTTTTCCTCTGTTGTTAATGCAGTATTTTTTGAAAGTAGCATAGAAACCGACAATACCTTATTGGCTAAATTGTTTTCAGCCAAAGGAATGGTGGGTATGAAATGGACAATTTTGTTAATTCTCTGTGCTATGATTTTTGGAGGTATCATGGATGGAATGGGTGCTTTGGAACGCATTACAGAAGAACTATTAAAATTTGCCAAAAGTGTCTTTGGGTTGTTTTCTAGTACTATTTTTAGTTGTATTGGTTTAAATATTGTTGCATCTGACCAGTATTTAGCCATTGTTATTCCTGGTAAAATGTACGAAAAGGCCTTCAAAGAACGCGGGCTTGCACCAGAAAATCTTTCACGTTCTTTGGAGGATTCAGGTACGGTAACCTCGGCTCTCATCCCCTGGAATACCTGCGGTGCTTACCAAACGAGCGTGCTGGGTGTGAGTGTAGGTGACTACTTCTTTTACGCTATTTTTAATTGGCTCAGTCCGATTATGAGTCTTATTATTGCTGGCTTTGGGATAAAAATTAAGCAACTTCAAACAAATAAGTAATTTATTTGCCATAGAAAAGATGCTCAGACTATAATTTTACCCCAAAGTGGAGTCTGTGCATAATATTCTCTTGACCCAAGGCTATTGCTTGTTAAAATACCATTCATCTCTAAATCAAGATATAAAGATGAATATTGCAAATGTTTTTAAACTGCTTGCGGATGAAACCCGTATACGATTACTTATGTTGTTAGAAAATCATGAGTTAACCGTGGCAGAATTGTCAGCAACTTTGCAACTAGCTCAACCCCGAATTTCCACACATTTAGCCAAACTAAAAGAACAAAAGTTTGTACTCGCTCGTAAAGATGGCGTTTCGACTTATTATCGCCTTAATGATACGCATTTAGAACAGAATCATGCTCATCTTTGGCTCACACTTGTTCAGCAGGGAGCACATGATTCATTGGTAGAACAAGATAAAAGCCGCTTAAAACTCATATTAACACAAAGAGCAAAAAACAAAAACTGGGTTGATTCAGTCGCTGGTGATATGGAAAGACAATATTCTCCAGGTCGCACATGGGAAGCAACAACCCGTGCTTTGAGTTATTTATTGGACTTGGGTGATGTACTGGACATTGGATCTGGTGATGGGGTTTTGGCAGAACTATTACACGAGAGAGCAAAAACTTATACCTGTCTTGATAGCAGTGAAAAAGTGATTAAAGAAGCACAAAAGCGTTTATCACAAGCTAAAAACATCAGTTATCATGTTGCGGATATGCACAATATTGATTTAAACAAAAAATTTGACACCATTTTCTTGCTGCATGTTTTAACTTATTCCACACAAGTTCAAGTGGCTATTGAACAAGCTAGTTCCAAGTTAAATTCGGGTGGTAAATTACTCATCTCAACCTTAAACAAACACAAACACACGGATATTGTTAATGATTTTGGGCATGTAAACAATGGCTTTACTGCAAAAGAATTAGAGAGCTTAACTAAAGCCGCAGGTTTAATTAAAATTCAGGCCAAAATCACCTCAAAAGAAAACCGCAAACCCTTTTTTGAAGTCATAACATTAGAAGCGATAAAACCGTAAGATGGGCCTTGCCCATCATGGAAAACCATGAATATAAAACAACAACTCACGAAACTCCTAAAACAACGCATATTACTACTCGATTCGGCGATGGGCACCATGATCCAAGCCCATAAATTCACCGAAAGTGATTTTCGTGGCGATTTATTTGCCGATCACCAAATGCCATTGAAAGGCGATAATGATTTATTGTCATTAACCCAACCACAGGCTATTTTAGATATTCACCGTGCCAATCTCAAAGCAGGTTCTGATTTATTAGAAACCAATACTTTCAACGCTACGCAGATTGCCCAAGCTGATTATGGTATGCAAGAACAGAACTACCAAATTAATTTTCAATCGGCAAAATTAGCCAAACAAGCCTGCGTAGAATACAGCACCCCTGAAAAACCCCGTTTTGTGGTGGGTGTGCTTGGCCCAACCAATCGCACGGCATCTATTTCTCCTGACATCAATCGCCCAGGTTTTCGCAATGTTTCATTTCAAGAATTGGTGGAAAATTACATCGAATGTGCCAATGCCTTGCTTGATGGTGGAGCGGATTTATTGATGGTGGAAACCATATTCGACACGCTTAATTGCAAAGCGGCTTTGTACGCTATTTCTGAGGTTTTGGATGAACGGGACGAAGATATTGCCATCATGATTTCGGGTACTATCGTTGATGCTTCGGGTCGAACCTTGTCAGGGCAAACCAACGAAGCGTTTTACAATTCCGTGCGCCATATCAAACCCCTTTCTATTGGCTTAAATTGTGCACTTGGTGCCGATGAATTGCGTCCTTATGTGCAAGAATTATCGCAAATTTGTGAATGCTTTGTTTCGGTTCATCCCAATGCTGGCTTGCCCAATGAGCTGGGCGAATACGATGAAACACCCGAAGAAATGGCAGAAATCATCGAACAATGGGCAGATGCTGGGCAGATAAATATTATCGGCGGCTGTTGTGGAACCACGCCCAAACACATCAAAGTTTTGGCTCAAACCATGCATGGCAAAGTGCCACGAAAATTACCAAAAATCAAAACCATGACACGCTTGTCAGGATTAGAAGCGTTTAATATCAGTGAAGATTTAAACTTTATTAATGTCGGCGAACGCACCAACGTCACTGGTTCGCTCAAGTTCAAAAGGTTGATAAAAGAAGAAAGCTACGAACAAGCCGTGCAAGTCGCCCTCGACCAAGTAGAAAATGGTGCACAAATCATCGACATCAATATGGATGAAGGCTTGATTGACTCCAAACAAGTTATGCAAGAATACCTGAATATCATTGCCACCGAACCCGATATTGCTAAAGTTCCTGTCATGTTAGACTCCTCCAAATGGCAAGTGTTAGAAGCAGGATTACGTCATATTCAAGGCAAAGGTGTGGTCAATTCCATCTCGCTGAAAGAAGGCGAAGAAAACTTTATCAAACAAGCCAAAACCATCCAAAAATACGGTGCAGCGGTGATAGTGATGGCATTTGACGAAGTAGGCCAAGCCGATACCAAGTTGCGAAAAATTGAAATATGTCGCCGTAGTTATGATGTGCTGGTCAATCAGGTTGGATTTTTGCCCGAAGACATTATTTTTGACCCCAATATTTTTGCCATAGGTACCGGATTAAGTGAACACGCCAACTACGGCATTGATTTTATCGAAGCCACCCGCGTGATAAAACAAGAAATGCCCTTATGCCATGTCTCAGGCGGTGTTTCCAATATTTCTTTCTCTTTTCGTGGCAACAATCCACTGCGAGAAGCGATACACTCGGTATTTTTATACCACGCCATCAAAGCAGGCATGGACATGGGCATCGTTAATCCAGGCATGTTGACCTTATACGATGACATTGATTTAAAAGTGCGCGAACGCATTGAAGATTTACTGTTTAATCGCCGTGATGATGCCACCGAACGCTTGATGGATATTGCCAGCGGCATCGAGGGCAAAAAACAAAAACAAGCCGACAACAAATGGCGAGCTTTGCCCATTCAAGCACGATTATCCTATGCGCTGGTGCATGGAATAACCGAATTTATAGATATTGACACCGAAGATGCCTATAAAGATTTAAACGACCCATTAGCAGTTATCGAAGGGCCTTTGATGAACGGCATGAACGAAGTCGGCGATTTATTTGGTGATGGCAAAATGTTTTTGCCGCAAGTGGTTAAATCCGCACGGGTCATGAAAAAAGCCGTGGCATGGCTTTTGCCACTTATTGAAGCCCAAAAAGGCAACACCGAAGACAACGGCACCATCATCATGGCAACCGTCAAAGGCGATGTGCACGATATTGGCAAAAATATTGTTGGTGTGGTGCTAGGTTGCAACAACTATAACATCATCGACTTAGGTGTCATGGTGCCAGCCAATAAAATCTTAGATGCGGCGGTTGAACACAATGCAGACATTATCGGTTTAAGCGGCTTAATCACGCCATCATTGGATGAAATGTGCGATGTAGCTGCCGAAATGGAAAAACGTGGCATGACCACACCATTGTTAATCGGCGGAGCAACCACCTCAAGAACACACACCGCCCTTAAAATCGAGCCCAATTATAAAAGCGACACCATTTGGGTCAAAGATGCCTCACGAGCGGTAGGTGTTGCCCAAAATTTGCTCGGTTCAAAAGACCTAAAACAACCTTTTGTCGATAAAATCAAAGCCGAATACGCCAAAATTCGCGAAAGACGACTCAAACGCCCAAGCAAAAAAGTAAAACTGCCATTGGCATCCGCACGAGCCGATAAATTTCAAATCAATTGGGACGAATCGCCACCAATGCAGACAAATTATACTGGTATCAAAATTTTAGAAGATTATCCGCTAGCCACCATTGCCGAAACCATCGACTGGACACCGTTTTTCCAAACATGGGAACTGCATGGTCGTTATCCCGATATCCTAACCGATAAAGTGGTAGGCGAAAGTGCCAGCGAACTGTTTAAAGACGCACAAGTGATGCTAAAAAAAATCATTGCCGAAAAATGGCTCACCGCACGTGCAATTTTCGGTATTTTTGCAGCCAACAGCAATGGCGATGATGTGGCTTTAAACCACGATGGAAAAGAATACACTTTACACAATCTACGCCAACAAAAAGAAAAAGCAGGCAATAATCTGTGCCTAACTGATTTCATCGCACCTAAAGAAACAGGGCTACAAGATCATATCGGAGCCTTTGCCGTCACCACAGGCATCGGCATAGAAACAAAAATCAAAGAATTTGAAGACAACCACGACGATTATTCCTCCATTTTACTCAAAGCCCTTGCTGACAGACTCGCCGAAGCCTTCGCCGAGCATTTGCACAAATTGGTTCGTACCCAATATTGGGGTTACGCACAAGATGAAAACCTCAACAACGACCAACTCATCGGTGAAAAATACCAAGGCATTCGCCCAGCACCAGGTTATCCCGCCTGTCCCGACCACACCCAAAAAGAATTATTGTTCAAATTGCTCGATGTAGAAAACAAAATCGGCATTCAACTCACCGAAGGCTACGCCATGTATCCCGCCAGCTCGGTCAGTGGATTTTACTATTCCCATCCCAAATCACACTATTTTGTATTAGGTAAAATCGGCGAAGACCAACTGCAAGACTATGCCCAACGCAAAGGCGTGAAACTTGCCGCGGCGAGAAAAATATTGGCACCGAATTTGTAGGAGCAACTGTATAAGTTGACTTGCCAAATCGCATGGCTCAACTATCTGTCCTCCGTTCGCTGTCATCTGTCTTCTGATAGGCTTCTCGGCAGAGCGAGGGAATGCAAAGTTGCTTGTGCTTTTTATTGTGGTTCTCTATCGGGATTTGGGAAATAAACCAAATAAACAATGATTTTTTTTTACTTTCAAGTAAAATAGCGCCTCAGCAAACTACTTCAACTTTCTTAATGAATCAATTACTCATTTTATTGTGCCAATCCATCCATGCCTTTCAAAAAGAACGCGGGAGTTTGTGCTTGTATCTATCTACCAAGGATGAATTTAGTTTAGAAAAGTTGCAACAAGCCATAAAAAACAGTGATTTATTGGTTGAAGAAATATTAAATTTTTCCAGTTATGAAGGCAATAAATTTAATCCACAGCAGCACAAAAGTTATGCAAAATTGGAACAAATCTACCAAAATTTTATGGCGAAAGCTCATTTTAGGACGAGTATAAATTATCAGGAAGTTGATATTTTGCCAGCAATTGCCTTATACACCTATAATCTAATCATTCACATTACTTATGTTTTGATAGAATTGGCTTTGTTTGATGAAAGTCATATCCCTGCTGAAATTTCTGCTCTTTCAAATTTTATCAATTGGAAAGAACGGATTGGTCGTGAACGTGCGATTGGTATTGTTGGTTTTGCCATGAATGAGTTTAATTCGGAACATTTTAGACGTGATTTTAAAATATTGATAAGTGAACAAAGCATCAACAAGCGTTCGTTTTTGGCTTTAGCAAGTGAACGGCAGAAACAAGCTTTTGAGAGTTGTTTTAAATTGAATAGTGATATTGAACACGTGCATGAGAAGATGGAAGCCGATGAGATACCTCAGATAAATGCCAGGAATTGGTACACGATGTTGACCGAGAAAATGGAGATGATGCAGGTTATCGAGCTTGCCTTGATTCAACAATTAAGCAACCAAGAAAGCAACCAAAGCCCGTTGCAATGTTCGATTGCTTTAGATGACCAATCAACGATTTTGGATTTTCCTTTTTTTCGTAATCTTTCGCAATCAACCATTGCCGAATTGTTTCGTTTAAGTAATGTTAAGACTTACAAAAAAGGCAGTTTGTTATTCTTGGAGGGCGAACCAGCATCCAGAATTTATGTTATTTTATGTGGTTGGATAAAAATTTATAAGAGCACTCCTGATGGCAATGAAACTGTTGAACAAATGCTTTCAACAGGAAATTTGGTCATCGAATCTTCAATATTTACCAATGATAAATATGTTAGCAGTGCCCAAATTAGCAATGAAGCGAAGTTGTTGTCCTTTCCTTCTTCGATTTATAGAAATTTATTAAACAAAGATTTGGCATTGGCATTGAATTCTTTGAAATATTTATCACAAACATCAAGGAATTATCTCAATCAAATAGACAACAATCGGCTAAAGTCCTCTAAAGAAAGAGTGGGCTGGTTTTTACTCAAGCAATTTATTGAGCAAAAAAATCCGAACACGATATTGTTGCCGTATGAAAAAACGATTATTGCTTCTTTGTTAGATATGAAGCCTGAGACTTTTTCTCGTTCACTTAAGTCATTTAAAAACAGTGGTTTATCATCAGAAAAACACCAAATCCAGATAAAAGATATAAAAATGTTATGCCACTACTGCGATACAGAACTTGCCACCCATTGCCAATTTAAGAAGAATCATGATGGTTGCAAATTCAAATAAAACACCGAATATGATGATAGATTATAGCCAAGCTATGGCGATTATTGAAGATGTTGCTAGCAATCATCGCTCTCAGCTGAACACGACTCGACCCTTGTTAGAAGCATTGCATGAAATTTTGGCAGAAGAAGTTTGCTCGCCGATTAATGTCCCTGGTTTTGATAACTCAGCGATGGATGGGTTTGCGTTAGACAGCACATCGGTCAATGCTGAGGTTGAAAAAAATGGTTCTGTAGAAATTGTCATAAGTGGCAGTATTCAAGCAGGTGATGCGGCAGATGCTGGGGGTGTGGAAGCAAATACGGCTTGGGAAATCATGACAGGTGCGCCTGTGCCAAAACAATTTGATGCTGTTATTCAGATTGAAAAGGTAGAAATTGTCCAATCTAACGGCAAAAAGCGGATTATTGTCTCTGAAATCGTTAAAAAAGGTCGAAATATACGAAAATGTGGCACAGATTATGCGGTAAATGAAATTGTTGTCGATAAACATAAGGAGATTGCACCGCAACATATTATGGCACTGGCTACTGTTGGGGTTAAATCTGTTGCTGTGCTAGAGAAAGTTAAGGTGGCAATCTTATCAACGGGTAATGAGCTGGCAAAAAAATCCACAACATCCTTAAACTCTGGCAAAATATACAACTCAAACCAGCCTTTTTTAAAATCAATGGTCAAAAAACTCGCTTGCGAAACGGTTTTAGTGGGGCGATGCAAAGATGACAGTGAAGAATTTGATGTTCTGCTTAGTAAAGCCATAGCCAATAAAGCCAAGATTATTTTTTCCACAGGTGCGGTATCTATGGGTAAATATGATTTTATTCCCAAGGCTTTATTGGCTCGTGGAGCTAAAATTTACTTTCATAAAGTTAAGATACGACCTGGCAAGCCTTTGTTGTTTGCAGAATTGCCCGGCGGCATTATTTATTTTGGCTTGCCAGGTAATCCGATTGCCGCAGCAGCGGGTTTACGATTTTTTGTTTCGCCATTTATTCGTCACATGCTTGGTTTGGCTCGTGAAAAAAGGCTGAAAGCTCGTATGTTGACAACACTTTCCAAAAAACAAGGTTTCAGAACTTTTGCTAAAGCCATTGCATTTGTTGATGAACAGGGACAATTAAAAGTCGATATGCTGATGGATCAAGGTTCGTATCAATCCTGTTCTTTTGCCCAATCGAATTGTTGGCTTATTTTGCCAGAACATGCGACAACAATTAAGGCTGGTCAGCTTGTGGAAATTGCTCCAATGGTTCCAAATCAAATGGTTTTCTAGCATGAAAGTAGCAGGTGTGGTTTTAGCTGGCGGGCAATCATCACGTATGGGCTCGGATAAATCTGAGCTAACACTAAAAGGCAAAACATTGCGACAACACAGCATGGAAATCTTGCGACAAGCACAAATTCAAAACGTATTTGTTAGCGGCAAAAATGGAATTGTTGATAAATACGCCAATAAAGGTCCATTGGCTGGGGTGTTGAGTTGTTTGTTTTTTTTAAAGCAATTTAGGGCAGTCTTATTTGTGCCTGTAGATATGCCTTTGTTGCAAAAAGAAATATTGCTGGACTTACAAAACAATTTAATTCAGGATTTTTGTTGTTTCAGTGACTATAATTTGCCCGTTATTCTTAAAAATTCTTCTGCGGTTAGAGATGCTATTGAACAAAGGATTGCTGACAATAGCTTGTCATTACATGGTTTGTATTCGGTTTTAAAGGGTGATTATTTGTCAATGACTTATAATCATGACTGTTTTGCAAATGCCAACTCGCCAGCACAATGGCGTGCCATTAAGTCGATTCTTGGGCTTCTAGAATAATCACGGTAATATTGTCAGAACCGCCAGATTTTAAGGCGGCAACGGTTAATTGGTCGGTGATTTCTTGCGGGTGCAAGTTTTTGCCCATGATTTCTGCTAAGGTATGGTCATCAACTTCTTCTGTTAAGCCATCGCTGCATAATAAAAATTTATCACCAGCTTTGATTTCTCCTTGAGATTGTGCAACTTTTATTTCAGAATTGTCGGTTACGCCTAAGGCTTGGGTGACGACGTTTCGGTGCGGATGGGTGCGTGCTTGTTCTTGTGTTATGAGTTTTTGGTCAACCAGTTCTTGTACATAGGAGTGGTCGGTTGAGATGGCTGTCAGTTGATTGTTTGAAAATTTGTAAATACGGGAATCACCAGCCCAGGCAGCATTGTATTTGTTTTGTTCTTCAGTCAAGATGACAATGGTGGTGCCCATTGGTAAGTCACCACCTCGTTCATAAGAGCTGTCAATAATCACTTGGTTGGCTTTAATTATGGTGTCTTTTAAGGAGTTTCCTTGAGCATAATAATGCAATATTGAGTCACGAGCCATTGCACTGGCGAGTTCCCCATGATCATGTCCGCCCATGCCATCGGCGACTAACCACATGTTTTTTTCATGGCACACGCCATAGGTGTCTTCATTATGGTCTCTTTTTATACCTGTATGTGTGCTGTGCCCGATTTTAAACTTCATATTGTTGATTGTCTTTTTTGTTTTAGCATTCTAGCATTATTTTATTCAGGTTTAAATAGTAAAAGAGGATAATTTTTTATTGCTGTTCTTTCCATTGCAGGAGATTGTGGTAAATGTGGATATTATCGACATAGGTTACGGCGGTTTTTCCATTGATTTTATTGTTGGAAATTTTATTTAATTCGGGCAAATATTGTCGAACATCTGACCATAAATCAGGGTTGTCACCGCCTTTTTGGGTTAAGATTCTGGCTTTTTCCAAATTGCCGTAGCCTAAATTATAGGCCGCCAAAGCAAAATCTGTTCTATCGGGTTCGGTAATTCGTGCAGGAATTTTGGCTTTCATTTTTAAAAAATGGCGTACGCCTCCAGCTAAACTTTGTTGGACGTCGAGGCGATTGCTGATATTTTGTTCTTTGGCGGTTGTTTTGGTCAGCATCATAATACCTTTGACCAGTGTCGGTGATACGGCTTTTGGGTTCCAGTGCGATTCTTGGTAGGCGATTGCTCCTAATAAGGTTGGGCTGATGTTGTATTGGTTGGCAATTTGATAAATAGTGGACTTTATTTTTTGCCAACGTAAGTTATAATTTTTTAAAAAATTGACCGTATCTGCGGGCTTAATATGGGGCAGGGAGGCAATGATGAATTTTTTGTATTCTTGAACTTTGCCTGATGTGCTGTAGTCATTGATAAAATTATCGAGTTGGATTTTAAAAGAGTTGTCGACTAAGTTTTGCAGCAAAAAAACCACTTCGCTGTTTTCAGAGAGCTTAAAACCTTGCCTTAACGTCGGTACATAGGCTGAATATATTTCAACGATATTGTGGTCTGCAAGTGTGTAATCGACTTCACCTTGTGTGACTTTCAGCAGAATTTCATACAAGCTGTAGCGGTCGGTTTTGGCAATTTTGGCTTGGTATTGTTTTTCTAAATTTTCAGCAATGAGTTCGTAGGAGGAACTTTTTAAGACCAATCCTTGGTAGTGGTTTAAAAAGGATAATGCCTTAATTTTTGGTTTTCTATAGGAGCTGAATAGTTCAACATAGGTCGTATCATAGGCACTTGTGATGAGATAATTTTGAGCACGTTGTTTGGTGTAGCTTAGGTTGGCTCCAGCAATATCGTAATGTTGTTTGTTAAATAGCCGAAATAATTCGGTGTTTGATGAGGCGCTGATAACACGCAAACCTAGCTTATATTTTTTACAAAAACTTTGTAATATGTCGTATTCTAGACCGATAACACCATCGGGTGCATCGTAATAGGTCAATGGGCTAAAACGTGTCACCCAGCTGATGTAACCTTTTTCTTGTATGATTTGCCATTGATTGAGGTGGTTTTTTGGACTGAGTAGGATGAAATACAGCAGTGCCAACAAAACAAGCAGGCGAATGAAGTCAATTTGTAAGTATTTCTTTAGCAATGAAATGGCTTTAATTAGCATAAACAATAAGTCTAACGGTTAATTATTCAATTTGGAAAGGTTTTTTACGATTTTTTTTGTATAATACGCCTTCTTTTAAATTGTGTGCACTATGAGAGTCAGTGGTTTTTTCCTGAGATGGTTGTTTGCTTTAGCCATCGTTTTTATTACTTACAATCCAACCCAGTATTCGTTGTTTCACTGGTTGTGGCCTTTTAATAGCCAACAAATTCCTTTAAAAATACTGACATCTTTGGTGATGTTGATTGTTTATATCGTCTTTTTAAGGGCAACATTTCGCTCTATTGGTATTTTGGGCGTGGTTTTGGCTTTGGCGTTAAGTGCGACGATATTATGGGTTTTTATCGACCAAGGTTGGTTAAATCTTGAAAATCACCAAGCCTTTAAGTGGATTTTTATGATTATTATTGGCTCAGTTTTGGGGATAGGCATATCATGGTCACATATTCGCCGTAAATTGACGGGTCAATTTGATACTGACGATGTGGAGCATTGATTATGAATTTACTTCATACACCTGTTTCCTATGGTGAGGTTTTAGACAAAATTACCATTCTTGAAATAAAAACTCAAAATATCATAGATGCTGATAAATTAGCCAATATTATGACAGAATTGAACTTGCTGAACGAAAATTGGGATAAAAATGTGACGAAGAGTTCCCAATTGACGGCTTTGAAGGCTGAGTTAAAAGTCATTAATCAAGATTTATGGAATATTGAGGATGCCATTCGCCTTAAAGAAGGCAAAAAACAGTTTGACCAAGAATTTATTGCACTTGCCAGAAGCGTTTATGTGACCAATGATAAACGAGCGGAGGTCAAGAAAAAGGTTAATTTATTGTTGGGTTCGGGCTTGGTTGAAGAAAAATCCTACCAAGATTATACTTAAACTATTATGCCCATAGATTACCAAAGCATGCACAAAACCTTTAGTCGTGCGGCAAAATCCTACCACGACAATGCGGTATTGCAAAAAGAGGTCTTGTCTCGTTTGCTCGAACGCTTAGATGATGAAGCTAAAATTGATAAGAATTTGCAACCACAAAACATTCTTGATTTGGGGAGTGGCATCGGCTGGGCTCATGCTTCGCTCAAGGCTCTTTTTCCTTCCGTCAAAGTTACTGCGGTAGATTTTTGTGAAGAAATGTTGCAACAAATACCTGATAAAACGGTCAGCTCTGTGTGTGCCGATGTGCATAACTTGCCTTTTGCGAATAATAGTTTTGATGTGGTTTTTTCCAATATGTTATTGCATTGGAGTAATGAAAAAGATGTGTTTGCTGAATGTTTGCGAATACTGAAACCTGGCGGCTTGTTGTTGGCGAGTTGTTTGGGCGAAACAACCTTGAGTGAACTTAAAGAAGCTTTTGCTTTCATTGATGATTTGCCGCATGTGCACAGTTTTCCTGCTTTGCATGATTTGGGTGATGAAATGTTGAAACAAGGATTTCAGCAGGTGGTGGTCAATGCTGAGGTGTTGACTTTGACTTACGATGAGTTGCCGAAACTGATGGCTGATATTAAAGCCGCAGGCGGGCACAATAGCGATGAGGCACGAAAAAAAGGTTTGTTTATACCGAAAAACTTACAAAAATTATGCCAAGCGTATGAAATAAACCGCACCGATGGTCGTCTGCCTGCCCATTACGAAGTGGTTTATGTGCGTGGAATTAAGCCTGCGACTGTGGGTGATATTGGGCTTAGAATTCGTTAATGATGCTACCATCTTGGTAAAGTTGGTGCAGAATGTCTTTGTCCTGTTGGTTGAGTAGTTGGCGATTATTTTGCTCAATTCTTTTGTCATTACATATTATTTGAGCAAAGTTAAGGCTGGTGATAAAATTTTGTCCATTGACGAATAATTCGGCAGTGCCATCTTTGTTATTGAAAAAACAGGTTTTGGCAAATGGGCTGAGGATGAGTGTTTGTGTGCTTTTTAAGTCTTTGCGGTCTTGGGTTTGGTTGAATTCATAAAAAAGATTGCGGTATTCGGTGATGTATTGCCCAAAGAATTTTCTTAACTCGGCTGGCTTGAATTGTAGTTTTTGCTTGAGAATGTGTTGAATTTGGCTTATATCAGCGTTGGTTATTTCGCCAGTTTGAGGTTGTTGGGTAAATTGAGGTTCGGTTAATCGGTTGTTGTCGGATTGTTTTTGAGCCAAATCATCGACAAAAGCACTGAGCAGTTCGGCATGTGATGGCAGTCGAATACCGATGGAGCAGGTCACACAATCATCACTTTGAGCAATGCCATAGTGGGCAATTTCTGGTGGCAGATACAAAACATCGCCAGCTTCTAGGATAAAAGAATTGTCGGCTTGAAAGTTTTTCATCAATTTGAGGCTTTGGGCAGGAAGCAGTGGTGGGTTGAGAATTTTCTGTTGGCTAAAATCCCAACGTCTTTGACCACTGACTTGCAACAAAAAGACATCATAATGGTCGGTGTGTGGACCAACCGTGCCGCCAACAGAACCACAACTGAGCATGATGTCATCAAATATCCAGTTGCGTATAAAGTCAAAATAGTGAAGTATTTTCTGGCTGCTTGGGTACCATTTGTCAATGTCTGAAACTAATAAGTTCCATGTGCAATGCTGTAGGTTTTGCCAATCGGTGTCTGAAAATGGTCCGTATTCGACCGCATAATCTGAGTCATTGTTTTTTATGACAAGGCGTGATTGAATGTCTTCATCGCAACTGAGTTTTTGTAACTGTTGTTTGTTTGGCAATATTGTCAAATCAGCTAATGCAACCGCTTTTTTCAATAATAGCGGTGATTTGTGCCAATAATTTTGTAAAAACTGCTGTTTGTCAAGCTGGCAGTTATTAAATAAGTTGGGCTTGTTCAACGGCATATCCGATATAGTTTTCTGGTGTGAGTTCCAATAATTTAGACTTGGCTTGGTCGGGAATATTTAAACTGATGATAAACTGCTGAATGATTTTTTGGTTCATTTGTGTGCCACGGGTGAGTTCTTTGAGCTTTTCGTAAGCATTTTCTACGCCATAGCGACGCATGACTGTTTGGATGGGTTCGGCGAGTAATGCCCAGTTTTGGTTTAAATCGTGTTGCATGGCGGCTGGATTAATTTCGAGTTTACTCAAGCCTTTTTCTAAAGATGACCAGGCAATCATGCAGTGCCCGAATGCACTTCCCATCGAACGTAAAACAGTGGAGTCGGTTAAATCACGTTGAAAACGAGAAACGGGTAATTTTTCGGCTAAGTGCGAGAACATGGCATTGGCAAGTCCAAGATTGCCTTCGGCATTTTCAAAATCTATCGGATTGACTTTATGTGGCATGGTGGAGGAGCCAACTTCACCAGCGATTACTTTTTGTTTGAAATAATTGAGGGAAATATAGCCCCAAATATCTCGGCATAAATCTATCAAAATAACATTGGTTCGTATCATGCAGTGAAAAAGTTCTGCCATATAATCGTGTGGTTCTATTTGGGTGGTATAAGGATTAAAACTGAGGTGCAAGCCTTCGACAAAATCTTGGGCAAGTTCCATCCAATTGATATTAGGGTAGGCGACATGATGAGCATTGTAATTGCCTACGGCTCCATTAATTTTACCCAGAATTTCACAGTTTTCAATTTGTAACAGTTGTCTTTGCAAGCGGTAAACCGTGTTGGCGAGTTCTTTACCCATGGTTGAGGGTGTCGCCGCTTGTCCATGGGTGCGAGACATCATGGCTGTGGCTTGAAATTGTAAGGCATATTGGGATAATTCATCGGTAATTTGGTATAAAGTCGGCAAGATTATCATGTCGCGACCTTCGGCAAGCATCAGAGCATAGGCTAAATTATTAATGTCTTCTGAGGTGCAGGCAAAGTGAGTAAATTCTGCTGTTTTGGCAAGATTTGGGTGCTTGGCTAAATTTTCTTTGATGTAGTATTCGATGGCTTTGACATCATGATTGGTGATGTGTTCTATTGATTTGATACGGTTGGCAGCGGTTTCATCAAAATCATCATAGATTTGCATCAGCCATTGTTCATCCGCATGACTTAAAGTGTTAAGTTCTGTGATTTTTTCTTCACTTGCCAGTTGGCATAACCAACGCAACTCAACAAATAGGCGGTATTTGATTAAACCATATTCGCTAAAAATTTCACTTAAATTTTCGGTTTTGCTTTGGTAACGACCATCCACTGGTGTGATGGCTTTGATTGCTGAATATGCCATAAGAATTTCAATGAGTGATTAAAATGGTTATTATACTAAAATTGCAGTGGTTTTGCTAATTTTGTTCACATCCCAGCAGCTAATAGCGTGTTGCCAGAACTGATTGAGGGTTTTGGGTTGGTGTGCAAATGGTTTGAGCTTGAAATAAGCATAGATTTTCAACAAGCTGGAAAGAGGGTTGTTGTTGCTTATTTCTTGGGCATGGGTTTGTTTGCTTAGTTTTTGTCCTTGTTGGTTGTTGAGGGTTGGAATATGTGCATAACGTGGTTGTTTGAAACCGAGTAAAGAATTAAGGTAAATTTGCCAAGGTGTCGAGTCGATTAAATCTATTCCTCTAACAATATCGGTAATTTTTTGGTAATTGTCATCCACTACGACGGCAAGTTGGTAGGAAAATAAGCCGTCTTTGCGTTTGAGCACCACATCGCCACAATCAAGTAATAAGTTTTTGCGGTATTTTCCTTGAATGCGGTCGTTAAATTCTAGGGTTTTGTCGATGGCCTTGAGCTTGATGCTGTGTGCTTGTTCGGGTTGGTGATAAACTTCTCGGCATCGGTGTTCGGTGGCAGTGGCAGTGGTCTTGAGTAATTCCTTTCGTGAACAGGTGCAATAATAGACTTTTTTATTTTTGAGTAATTCATCCAGTGCTTGCTGGTAGGCAGATTGTCTTTTCGGATTGGATTGAAAAACAATGTCGGCATTGAAGTGAAAACCATAGTGTTTGAGTGTTTGGATAAAACTCTCACTGGCTCCAGGAGATTCGCGCGGTGGGTCTAAATCTTCAATTCGCAACAACCATGAGCCTGAATTTTGCATGGCATCACAATAGCTGGCAAAAGCAGCAAATAAAGACCCTTGATGAAGCTTGCCAGTTGGAGAAGGTGCAAAACGTCCGATGTAACTGCTTTTTTCCATTGTGGCTTTGGTTTTTTAGGATTCTTGAGCCATAACTGGTGAAGCGGGTGCGAGGAAATTACCTTGCACATAATTGGCTGAAAATTTCCATAAAATACTCATGCTGGCAGCATCTTCGATAAATTCACATATGACTAATTTGTTTTGGGCGTGGGCTTGGTCGATAATTTCTTTAACCTTGCTTTGGCTTTCTTCATTGGTGGAAAATTCATCCATAAAAGTGGAATCAATTTTGATGTAATCCACAGGATAGTGCTTTAATAAGGTGAATGAGTTTAAGCCTGAGCCAAATTTTTCAATGGCAAATTTACAACGCAAGCCCTTAATGGCATGAATAATGGGTTTGACTTGTTTCGAGTGGCTGATTAATTCACTCTCTGGTGTTTCAAAGACAAGTTTTTCGCCGCTGACAGCACTGGCTTTGAGTTCTTGCGAGAGCCATTTTGGAAAAGAGGGATTGGATAGTGTTTCGGTTGACATTTTTACAAATAATGCCACTTCTTTATCGGCATCTTTTATAGCATTTATGGCATTTTTGACCACCGCTCGGTCTATATCGGTAATGAGACCATGTCTTTTGGCAACGCCAATAAAATCTTTTGGCATGACGATTTTTTCACCATCTTTTAAACGTACCAAGGTTTCATAATGTTCGACTTCATCGCCATGTAAGCTGATGACTGGCTGGTAATGTAAGATGAATTGCTTTTGCTCAATACCGTTGGTAATGAGGTCAATCCATTTTTGGTTGGCAGCTCGGGCTTTTTTCTCTTCTTCGGCGGGATCGAAAATAGAAATTTGTCCATTGCCTTTGGCTAAACTCTTTTCCAGTTCTTTTTCTAAAATCAGGATAACTTCATTGCCAGATTTGGTTTTTTCAATTATTTGCGTTAAGCCAATGCTGATGGTGATGCTCAGTGTTTTTTCACCAGCACTAAAGAAATGGTCTTTTATTTTTGCACTGATGTGCTTTGCAACAGGAATGGCTTCTTCAATTTGACCTTCCATTTCTACGATGAAAATGGTGTTGTCGTAACGCACAAATGTGTGATCTTCGCCGATAGTTTCCTTGATAAAAGGTGCAATATCAGCGATAAGTAAATCGAGGTTGCCTTTGCCCAATTCCTTTTCTAGTTTTTGAGTATTGTCTATTTGGATATACATCAAGGAATGACCTTTCGAGCTGCCTGAGCGAACGGCATTGACCTTGTCGCTTAAATCTTTGGCAAAATAACTGCGGTTATAAAAGTTGGTCAGCATATCGCGGTTACGCATTTCACGTAGTTCTTTTTCGGCTTGCATGTTGACTTTGGGTGGTTGCACCAAAAATTGCACACAAGGCTCGCCATCGACGGTGGCTTTATCAAGGAAAACAACGGCATCCATTTCTTCGCCATCTTCTTTCTTGAGCTTCATCTTGATTTCTTCATCAGGCAGTTTACCACTTGAAATATCACGTAATAATTTTTTGGTAGCTGGCACTTCACTTTTGGCGACCAAATTCAAAAAGGGTGTGACTTCCATTTCTTCAGGGTCTTCGTATTTGAAAAACTCTAAATAGGCGGCATTGGTGTAGACGTGCATGCCGTCATGAATATAAGCGATGGCATCTTTGGAGCTATCAAGCAAGGATGAACAGCGTTTTTCGGCGTCATTTAGGTCGGATTCAAATTTGCGTAGTTCTCGTCGAGATATTAATGCGGTGAAGACATTGATGATTTCAAACACCAACTGTTCTTTAATTGCGACACAACAAAAGTGTTTGATACCTGCGGAATAGGTTTCGGCAATAGAATCATGGTCGAGGTTTTCAATTAAGGAAATGATTGGAATATCTTTGCCTGTGCGGTTGACATTTTCATAGACGCTATTCATGGGTAAGTCTGTTTGCAAGGCTTGGACTAAGATAATGTCAACTTTATTGGTGGATAATTGTTCTTTCAAGCAGTCTTCATCAATACAACGGCTGGGTCGAACGGGTATTTGAGCATTTCTTAAAATAGATAAAATTCTTTCCGCTTCCGCTTCATCTTGATGGACTATCATGAGATGAATAGTATTATCTTTTGACAATTTAAACCCCGAAAATTTGCATAAAAGGGCAGTTTAACAGATTATTGCCTTTCAATAAATTAAAACAAGGGTGTTTTTGCTTTTTTTCCTGCAATTTCTGTTACCAGCTTTGGAACCAAATAACCTGGCAGCTTGTGACGAAGTGTTTTATGAATTTTTTTGGCTTTTTTATTCTTAACACGAAAATGTTTTGTGCCTGTTACCTTATCGAGTTGGTGCAAGTAATAGGGTAAAATAGAAAAATCAAGCAACCGATAGGATAATTGTATTAAGGTTTGTGGGTTGTCATTGATGTTTTTTAACAGTACGCTTTGGTTTAATAATAAGGTATTGCTGTTTTTTATAGCGGTAAAGAGTTGCTGGTGTTTGTTGTCAAGTTCATTGGCGTGATTGCAATGCACGACCATGACTTTGTTTAGTTTTATGTTGTCTAACCACTGGATAAAGTGAGGGTTAATTCTGCTGGGAGCAACGATGGGAATGCGAGTGTGAATTCTTAATGTTTTGATGTGTGACAGCTTTTCTAATTGTTGGGTCAAGCTTGCTAATTTCTCCGTTGTCAGCATCAGAGGGTCGCCGCCACTTAAAATGACTTCTTCAATTTGTTTGTCAGCCGCTAGGTATTTTATGGCGTTTGACCAGTTGTTGGCAGCGGCATTGTTTTGCTGATAAGGAAATTCACGACGAAAGCAATAACGGCAATTTATGGCACAAGCTCCTGTTGCAATTAATAAAACTCGCTTATGGTATTTGTGGATGATGCCTTTATTTTGGCGAGCGTTTAGGTCACCCACAGGGTCGCTTTGGTAGTTTTTGTGTGGTATTAATTCTTTTTTGTGCGGTAAAACTTGCAGCAATAAAGGGTCATTTTGTTGCTGTAAATTAATTTTGTTTTTGAAAAATAATGGCACATGCAGACGGAACAAATCCTCGCTGCTTGCTTCGTATTGAGGGTGTTGTTTGAGTTCTATGGGCAGGCTATGATTTTTGCAATCTGTCCGCCAGTGGTTTTTTTTCATGAATTTCAGTTAAAAAAATATCAGTATACAATATCTCAAGCGGTAAACTATGTTATTATTCGCAAAATAATTTTTTTGGAGTCAAAATGGCAACCGTAGGTATTAATGAATTTAAAAATGGCATGAAATTATTGATCAATAATGAGCCGCACAGTATCACCGATGTGGATATGGTCAAACCAGGCAAAGGGCAAGCCTTCACACGCATTAAGGTGAAGAACCTCAAAACAGGGCGAGTGATTGAAAAAACCTGTAAATCGACCGATAAATTGGAAACCGCCGATGTCATGGAAACCGATTACCAATATTTGTATAATGATGGTGATACCTATTATTTTATGCACCCTGAGAGTTATGAGCAAATTGAAGCGAGCAAAGAAGCGGTGGGCGAAAGTGCCAAATGGTTGATGGAAGAGTCGATTTGTACGGTAACTTTATGGAATGATAACCCAATCGTGGTTGTGCCACCTAACTTTGTGAATTTAAGAATTGTCGAAACCGATCCTGGTTTGCGTGGCGATACCTCAGGTGGTGGCGGTAAGCCAGCCAAGCTTGAAACTGGAGCGGTGGTCAGTATTCCTTTGTTTGTGCAGGAAGGCGAAGTGATAAAAGTGGATACCCGAACGGGCGAATATTCTGCTCGGGTGAAAGAATAAAACAGGGATTGAAATGCCACAAACTGAAAAGCTAAAATGCTCGTTGTCACGCTTAAAGCAACGGGCTTTTTTATTGAGTTCAATCCGCCAATTTTTTGCCCTTCGTGCAGTTCTTGAAGTCGAAACACCTGTTTTATCTTCTGCTGGAAACACCGATACCTCTATCGAAAGTTTTACCAGTGAGGCGATAAATCCAGCTTTTGCTGGCAGTTATCTCAGAACCTCAGCAGAATTTCCTATGAAACGTCTATTGTGCCAAGGCGTAGGTGATATTTATGAAATAGGTAAAGTCTTTCGCAAAGGTGAAAATGGTTCTGCCCATAATTGTGAATTTACCCTGCTGGAATGGTATCGGGTTAATTTTTCTTATCTCGATTTGATTGCCGAAGTGCAAGAGCTATTTTTGTATTTGTTGGCAGCCTTTAAAAAAGAGGTGGTTACCTCTGAAATTATCAGTTATGCTGAATGTTTTGCTCAGTTTTTGCACATTGAATTGACAAAAATCAACCAAAAACAACTCAATATTATCTGTCAGCAACAGCATTATTCTGGCAGTGATTTAAGCCGTGATGAGGCATTGGATTATTTATTTGCCACCTACATTCAACCCAGATTTGCGAAAAACAAACTGACGTTTGTGACGCATTATCCTGCCTCACAAGCGGCACTTGCCAAAATCAATCCCAAAGACCATACAACCGCCTTACGTTTTGAGGTTTTTTATCAAGGTCATGAATTGGGTAATGGTTATGAAGAACTCACCGATGCTAATGAATTATTGAGCCGCTTTGAGAAAGACAATGATTTACGCAAAAAACAAAAGAGAGAGTGTGTTGAAATTGATAAAAATCTGATAAAAGCCATGCAAAAAGGTATGCCCGATTGTTCAGGAATAGCCATGGGTATTGACCGTTTATTAATGGTTTTGCAAGATGAAAAAAATATCAAACAAGTGATAAGTTTTGATGCTAAACACGCTTAAGGTTGGCTAAAATCTTATCAGCAACACGAAAAGCATTGGCATAAATGGTAAAAGTTGGCGTGACACTGCCACCATTGGGCATAAAACTGCCATCACTCACATACAAATTATTGGTGCCATGCACACGACAATTAGCATCTAGGGCGGATGTTTTTGGGTCATGACCAAAACGTAAGCCACCGGCAATAAGATTGGAGGTTGGTTCGGTCCAAACATTGCCATAGGCTCGATCGGCTCCCATTTGTTTCATGACGGTTACGGCCTTATCGACAATATATTGTGCAACTTTGACATCATGCGGATGAAAACCAACTTTCACTTTGGCAACCACATCACCCCATTTGTCTGTTTCGGATTCAGCTAAAGACACATGGCAATCGTCATTGGGCAACCAGTCGCAAAACACTTCAAATTTAAAATCCTTGGATTGAGTAAAAGCCGATTTAATGTTCTTTTTTAAGGCAGAACCCCACAATAAGTTATCCTCGTCATCAAAACGCAAAGGCTGGGCATCGGCAGTCGGTGAGGGCGGGTCAAAGACAAAATCTATGGTGCCGCCTTTGATGGGTTTATCGCTGACGGATTTGTCATCAATAACATACCAATCTTGCAAAGAACGGTTAAAAAACGGCCCTCTAACCATCAGTTCTGCCCGTTGAGAAGGGCTCAGCTTGGTTAAATCAAAAATACCATGACCTGTACCACCTGCACAACAATGCAGGTTTTTACCAATTTGTTGGAAGGTGTTGCCAATACCTTTGGGGTGTTTTTTGCCTTTCGAGGCGAGTAATAGTCGTGAGGATTCAATCGAATAACACGCCACCACAATAATTTTGGCTTTGATTGTTACTTTTTGTCCTTGTTGGTCATAATACATGACAGCTGTGGCATTGCCCAAGTCATCGGTGTTAATATGATAAGCTTTGGCATGGGTGATGATTTCGCAATTTCCTGTTTTGAGGGCATCGTCTAAAACGGCGGCGCGCGAGGAGGCTTTGGCTCCAGAATGGCAACCATAAGAACCGCAATAGCCTGAATATTCACATGAGTTTCTGTTATGATGTTTGCGTGACAATATGCCTCTTGACAGAATTAAGGGAGAATAACCAAGTTCAGTTGCCGCCTTATCAAACCATTTGGCAATAGGATGTTCAGCAGTCGGTGGCATAGGGAAATCGGCACTTGAACGTGGTTCGAGAAATTTGTGTTGCCGAACTTTACCTGAAACGCCGACTAATTTTTCAACCTTATCGTAATACGGTTCTAAATCGTGATAACTTATTGGCCAATCGACAATATTAGCTCCGTCGATGGCACCAAAAGTGGATAAAAGTTTAAAATCCTGTGGTTTGAGTCGATAAAAGTAAGCACTCATGAAATTACTGGCTCCGCCAACAATATTACCACCCCAAAACTGAGAAGTGGTGGATTCAACAAAGCTACCATCATCACGTGGCTCGCTTATCACATGGCGTTCGTCTTTAAATTTTGAACGAAAAACACTGCGTCTGCCAAGCATTTCATCTTTTTTGAAATCCTGTTCATCAAAATGTCCGCCTTTTTCTAAAACGGTGACTTTATGTCCCGCTTTTGACAAAGTATAGGCAACCGCTCCGCCGCCAACGCCGCTACCAATGATACAAATTTCAGTTTCTTGGGTTTTCATTATTCAAAGTCTCGGTATGTTTTGCCAGCAATAGGATGTGGAAATCCACCTTGATGTTCCAGCCACTGCCAACCGATTTGGTTGGTGTTACCGCCATAAAATGGGTCTAATGTGATGGCTTCAATTAAGTAATACAGCAATAAAGCCAACCAATTATGACCCGCTTTTGAGTTGCTGGTTTGGGTGACTATTTTATCTTGTTGTACGGCAGACAATTGCACAAATGGTTTGCCAATTTCATCGATGGCTAATTCATTGAGCCAGCCCAGCCCTTTGATGATAAATTCAGGGTCGCCATCGTCGATATTTTGTTCATCGGTCATTGCCCATTGCAAATAAGTAACTGCATTCAAGTCATCGGCACTGGGTCCATTGCCATCATCAGGAAAGAGCCGCATGAAAACGGCGGCTAAATCTTGGCTTTGTTTTTGGTTAAAGGTTTGGGTTGGTATTTTTGCCGTTGGTATTTTCGAGTTTACGGTTTTGTGTTTTTTGTTGGCACTTTCTTCATTAATGCTGGGTTTACACGCCGTCATTGTGGCTAATAAAGTTAACGCTAGACCACTTTGCATAAATTGTCGGCGATTGATGCCGCAAGTCCAATGCGTTTTTGCAAAGGCTTTGATTTTTGGCTTGGCAGATAGATAATGAGCGTTGCCTGCGGATTTTGTGTGGTTTTTCATGGCTTTTTTGTGTTCCATTGTTGCAGATGGTCTTTG
Organism: uncultured Alcanivoracaceae bacterium; assembly: GCA_964594435.1. Lineage (GTDB taxonomy): Bacteria > Pseudomonadota > Gammaproteobacteria > Xanthomonadales > Marinicellaceae > NORP309. The sequence continues at coordinate 4,861 of CAZQMH010000004.1, read as the reverse complement.
ATGTTTTCTGGCACGCCATCGCGGTGGATAATTGTGCCATTGATGTCGATGATGAATTCTGTCGGCACGCCGTGGACATTATAAAGATCGGTGATTTTTTGCTGTGCATCAAACGCCAGAGCATAGTTTAGCACTCTATATTGTTGCAATTGTTTCATTTCAGCTATGGAATCATCTCTGCCAGTATTGACGGCTATTATTTTAATATCAGCAGCAAAATTTTGTTCAATAGCTTTTAATTTTGGAATTTTTTTCATACAAAAATGACACCATGTGTTCCAAAAAACGACATAAACACTTTTTTTGCCTTTGTAATCGCTGAGCTTAAACGGTGTGCCATCGGCTTGGGTAATGGTAAAGTTAGGAGCTTCATCACCTGAATTGGGCAAATAGGCAAACAGTGGCTGACTAAAAAGTAACAATAGAATTAGTGTTTTCATCGGGTTCAAGTTTTTTGTAGTAATAAATTGTAATTAGAGAGACCATAATAACGTAAAAAGATTGCACAAGTTGGTGTTTTTTTGCTTTTTTTCTTGTTATAATTAAATTTATTGTTCTTTTAGTGTGTTTGCTCTAGACAAAACGTTTTTAATAGGCACCATCATAAATTTATAAACAAAAGGTAAAAATCATGACAGTTAAAAAAACATTAAAAAAGAAAGCGTCTGTAAAAAAAGCAAGCGTGAAAAAAACAACCAGTAAAGTCTCTGCTAAAAAAGGAAATGTTGCTGAAAACATCCTTGGTTCAGCCAATGAAATTTGGTTGGCAGGGTTGGGTGCTTTTGCTAAAGCCCAGCAAGAAGGCGTTAAAATCTTCAACAAATTAGTTGATGAAGGCAAAGGTGTGGAAAATATCATCAAAAAAACCACCCAAAGTGCCACTAAAGAAGTGGTTTCAAAAGTTGATACGGTTAAAAGTAAAGCCACTAAAAGCTGGGACAAGCTTGAAAATATTTTTGAAAGCCGTGTCGAAAAAGTTATTCAAAAATTGGACATTCCTTCAACCAAAGAAATTGGTGCATTGTTGGATAAAATTGAATCACTTTCATCAGAAGTGGCAAAGCTAACAGGTAACTATGTGAAAGATGTGGCAGCAGTTGCTAAGAAAACAGTTAAGAAAACACCAGTTAAAAAAGTTGCTAAAAAAGTAACTAAAAAAGCCACAACGGCAAAAAAGACTGTTGCTAAAACGGTTAAGAAAGTCAGCAAAAAAACTCCCGTAAAAAAAGTAGCTAAGAAAGTTGCCAAGAAAGTCGCTAAAAAAACAACTGAAGCAAAAAAAGTTGTTAAAAAAGCCAGTGATACGGTAAAGAAATAATGTCGTCTTAACAAGCTTCTAAGGCCGCTTTTTTAAGCGGCTTTTTTTATGCCTTTTCACTATCGAGATTTGGGTTTTTGGTGATTAAGTTTTTTGACGATTTCTTAGGTGCATTAAGGGATTGTGCTCTCATTGTGATTTCACTATCGGGATTTGGGTTTTATATTTATTTGGGTGAGGCGTTGGATTGTGCCGATGTCGTCCCAGTTACCTTTGTGATGTTGTCCACTCACAAGGTTTTTATCCATGGCTCTTTTTAAAAAAGGGACGATGGAAAATTTTCCAGGCTTGGCATCTTGTAATAATTTTGGGTGAAAAATGCCTATGCCGCTGTAAGTTAGTTTTTGCTTTGATGCTTGTTCTGATGCTTGTTCTGATGTTTGAGTTGATAACCGTTTATTTTGTAAAAGTGTAAAATCACCTTTTGGGTTATGTTCAGGGTTGTTAACCAGCACTAAATGTGCCAATATATCAGCAGAATATTGTATGCGGCTGAATTCAAAATCGGTAAAAATATCACCGTTGACCACTAAAAACGGTTCTTCTCCTAGCAAAGCAAGAGCTTTTAACATGCCACCGCCTGTTTCAAGTGGCTCATCGCCTTCAAAAGAATAACGAATTTTTACGCCGTATTGCGAGCCATTGCCAAGTTTGGTCATGATTTGTTGGGCTAGCCAGCTGACATTAATAACAATGTCTTTGAAGCCTGCTTGTTGTAGATTGATGATGTGGTGTTCTATCAGGCTGGTGCCAAAAACTTCCAGTAAGGGTTTGGGTTTGACCAAAGTTAAGGGTCGCATGCGTTCTCCTTTGCCTGCTGCGAGTATCAAGACTTGCATATGTTTTCCATGCTGGGTGATAGTTCTTGTATTAATTGTGCTAAGGGTTGAAATTCTGCATATTGATTACAGACGGTTTTGATGTAACACAGGGTGAGGTTGAGGTCTTTTAGGTAGTTGGGTTTGTTGTCACGGTAATAGAGTCGGCAAAAAATTCCCACAACTTTTAGGTGTCTTTGCAAGCCCATTAAATCAAACCACCTTTGCCATTGTTGCGGTGGGATGTTTGTGTTGTTTAAATTATTGTAGGATTTGCGGAAATTGTCACTTAATTCGTTAACAAATTTTTCATCCAATTTTAAGTAGCAATCTTTTAACAGAGAAACCAAATCATAAGTGACGGCGCCAATAACCGCATCTTGAAAATCTAAAATTCCTGGGTTATTGTCTTTGGTTTTCATTAAATTTCGGCTGTGGAAATCGCGATGCACAAAGATTTGGGGTTGTGCTTGTGCATTTTCTATTAACGTTGTGTGCGTTTGTTGCAAAATTTTGCTTTGCTGATTTGATAAAGTGGTATCTAAATGCACATTAATAAACCATTTTTCAAACAAGCCCAGTTCTTGGGAGAGCATGGCTTCATTGTAACTAACTAAACTATCGGTTTCGGTATTTTGTTGAATATGGTGTAAGGATTTAATCGCATCGGTGTAGAGTTCGAGATAATTTTCGGGATTTAACACGTTTAAATACTGCACGGTGCCTAAATCAGTGAGCAGTAAAAACCCTTGGTCTAAATCCTGGGCGATGACCTGAGGAACATGAACGCCCGCATCGGCTAAAATTTTGGCAACATGTATAAAGGGCTGGCAGTTTTCATGTTGTGGCGGTGCATCCATGATGATGAAAGTTGTTGCTTTGGAAAAAACACGCCAATAACTGCGGAAACTGGCATCATTGGATGCGGGTTTTACATAACATTCGTCATCGTTTAGTTGTTCCTGAACCCATTGTAATAAGGAACTTTGTCTGTCCATTTTATGTTTTATGATGGAAAACTTTCAGTTTACTATGGAAAAATAGATTGTCAAAATAAGTGCCCCAATTAGATTTAAAAACAAGCCTTTTTTCATCATTTGCTTGATTGGTACTTGTTCACTGGCAAATACGATGGCATTTGGAGCGGTGGCAACAGGCATCATAAAGGCAAAACTGGCACTTATGGTGGCAGGCAACATTAATAGCATTGGGTCAATGTGCATGGCTTGGGAGGTGGCAAGTAAAATTGGCATTAAAACGGCAGTTGTGGCGGTATTGCTGGTGACTTCGGTGAGGAAAGTTACGAATAAACAGACAAAACCAACAATCAACCAAACAGGAAAGTTATTAAGAAACATTAAATTATTGGCAATAGTGGCACTGAGCCCTGTGCTTTTGAAAGCACTGGCAATGGTAATGCCTCCAGCAAACAATAGTAATATTCCCCAAGGTATTCTGTTGATGGCTTGCCATGTGATGAGTGGTTTCTTTTGGTCTTTTATCAGGAATAAGCTCACCACCGCCAACAAAGCAACCGAAGCATCATTGGCATGAGGCAAATGCAATAAGGTTCGCCAACCGCCAAATGGTTCGACCCGTGTCATCCATAATATTGCGGTAATGGCAAAGACGGTCAATACTTTTTTTTGGGCGGACGTTATTTTTAGGTGTTGTACTTCATAGTTGATGGGTAGATTTTTTAAATGACTTTTTAGGTAGAAAAAAACGATGGGGAAAAAAATAAACAAAATGGGCACTACTTTTTTCATCCAACTGATAAAACCAATGTCAGCTAATTGTGCATCGGCTAATGATTGGATAAGGATTAAGTTCGGCGGCGTGCCAATAGGTGTAGCAATGCCACCAATGCTAGCGGCATAGGCAATGCCTAATAATAAGATGATAGAAAAATTAGGCGAGTTGTTTTTTTCCAATATTGCCAGAGCAATAGGCAATAACATCAATGTGGTAGCGGTATTGGATATCCACATACTCAAGACAGATGAGGCCAGCATAAAACTGAGTAATATTTTGCCTTGCGAGTCGGTGCCGATGGTTTTGATTATTTTATTGGCAATAAGCCGATGGGTTTTGGTGTGTGCAAGGGCGGTTGATAACATAAACCCTCCAAGCAACAATAAAATAAGCGGACTACCATAGGATTGAGCAACAATTTTAGTAGGCAAAACATCCAACAAAGGAAAGCAGGCAATAGGCAATAATGAACTAACTGGAATGGGTATAATTTCACTAATCCACAAGGCGGCTGTCACCACAGTTATAAATAAAGCATGCGATTGGTTTAAGGGTAAATTTGAAGCGTAAATCAAACTAGCTGATAAAACGATAAACATACCCAAAAGTATGTTGTGAGAGACAAAATTCATTTTCATAGATAAAAAAACACTCAAAATAACATAAATTTAACATTAAAGCTTGTAATTATACCCCTAAAAAAATTAAGATTGTACTGTTTTAATCAGGGGACCAATAAATGCGTCTAAAATATACAATCTTAACAATAATTTCAATCGTGGTTTTGAATGCCTGTAGCAGTTCGTCGAATGCTCCACGGGCAGTTGAAACTGGACCGGCACAAAATCCAGATGGCTCTGTAGTAACAGGCGTGATAACCGCCCGTTTTTCTCCAGCCGATGGCGTTTTGCCTTTTCCAACCAATTGAATATTGAGTGGAACAACCGATTTAACCTTAAACCCGCCAGTT
>CAZQMH010000003.1:0-37329 GCA_964594435.1 uncultured Alcanivoracaceae bacterium | reverse complement strand
TCAGGTGAAAAACAGCACAAATCCAGCTTTTCTGTAATAGATTATCTATTCTCGGGCATGCTCCTAAGAGCTTGTCCGAGAATAAGAATCGTAATGAAGGAAAGTTGGATTTAGGGATATTTTTCGGTTTTTTGAGAAGAATAGCACCGCTATTTGCCGAGGAAAAGCGGAAAATAGCACAAATCCAGCTTTTCTGTAATAGATTATCTATTCTCGGACAAGCTCCTAAACTATAATCCACCTCTTTCACTTTTTAATATCTGTTTAGATGCTAAATCTTCAACAACAAACAGCGGTAAACTATTGCCACGGACCTTTGCTGGTATTGGCAGGAGCAGGCTGTGGAAAAACCCGTGTTATTACCGAGAAAATTGCTTACTTAATGCGACAAAGATTGGCAACTCACCACAGCATTTTCGCCATCACATTTACCAATAAAGCTGCCAAAGAGATGGCACAAAGAGCCTCTAAAATGGTCAATTTACCTGAAGGCGAACGATTAAACATATCGACATTTCATGCTTTAGGTATGCGCATTATTCGGCAAGAAATACAACACACGCCTTACCGATATGGTTTTAGTATTTTTGATGGTTCAGAAACACATAATATTATCAAGGATTTGTTACCAAAAGGTAGCACTAGAGAGCAGGTCAACCAAGTACAATGGCAAATTTCTGCCTGGAAAAATGCAGGGTTGAAGGCCGATGAGACCGATGGAAGCTTTGCTGTTGCCGCCGAAATCTATCAGCACTACCAACAGCGTCTGATTGATTTTAATGCTTTGGATTTTGATGATTTAATTTTACAAACATTAAGCCTGTTGCAAAACAATAAAGAAGTTTTAGAGCGTTGGCAAGAACAGATGCAATTTGTGTTAGTGGATGAATACCAAGACACAAACGGCTCACAATACCATTTATTAAAGATGCTGGTTGCCAAACACAGAAATATTATCTGCGTGGGTGATGATGATCAGTCTATTTATGGATGGCGAGGGGCACAAGCAGAAAATCTATCGATTTTACAACAGGATTTTCCCGACTTAAAAGTGGTTAAACTGGAGCAGAATTACCGCTCTACCCAAAATATTCTCAGTGCCGCTCATGCCATAATTAAACATAATCCGCATGAGTTTGAAAAAAAATTATTCAGCAAATTAGGTGATGGCGAACTTATCAAAGTACGGCATTTTGCCTCTCCACAAGAGGAAGTTCAGCAAATTTGTGCCGAAATTGACTACCAAAGAATTTTAAAAAAGTACAAATACAGTCAATACGCCGTCCTCTACCGCTCAAACCACCAAGCAAAAGTGGTCGAACAGGCATTTCGTGCCGGTAATCTGCCCTATGTCATGAGTGGCGGACGGTCTTTTTTTGATTTTACAGAAATAAAGGACTTGATGAGTTACATCCGACTGTTATGCAACCCCAAAGACAACGCGGCATTTTTACGTATTGTCAATGTCCCACGGCGAGGCATAGGTTCGACTTCTTTAGCCAAGCTCGCTCAAAGTGCAGAAAAACAGCATTATGCCTACTTTAAAGCCGCAGGAAACGATGATATTTTAGCAAAATTACCCGCAAGAACTGCCCAAAAATTAAAAGAATTTCATTATTTAATGCACACAATACAAACCAAAGTCGCACAAAATAACGCTGCTGATTCAGTGATGAAAACTTTACTCGAAGAAATTGATTATGTGGCATGGATTGCTCAGACCAGCAAAGACAAAAGCAGCAAAATTAACCGCACCAAGCTGGTTACCGACTTTATGAAATGGATTGCATCCTTTTGTCAGAAAAAAAACATGAACTTAATTGATGTGGCGGCTCAAATAACCCTGCAAAGCAGCAAAGATGATACCCAATCAGAAGATGCCATTCAGATGATGACCTTGCATGCTGCTAAAGGTCTGGAATTTGACAATGTTTTTATGATTGGAGTGGAAGAAGGCATATTGCCACATCGCAACGCAATAGAAGAAGAAACCGTAGAGGAAGAACGCCGCCTCATGTATGTAGGCATGACACGAGCCAAGCAAAATCTAACCATTAGTTTTATTAAAAAAAGAAAAAGCCGTTTTGTCCAACAAGAGGAGACAACAACTGGACCCAGCAGATTTCTCGATGAACTGCCACAATCCTACATTCATGGTTATGGCAAAGTCAATAAAGAATCAGCAAAAGAACAACACGATAAAAAAATGCAGCATCTTGCCGCCCTAAAAGCCATGTTGGAAGAATAGATTTTCGACAATTAAGGCTGAAAACCACTTGTTTCAATAATAATTCTGACTTTTTTCACAGGAATTTTGAAATTTTCATTAAATAACTGTAGAATCTTGCGGCTATGCATGCGTACCTTGCTTGCTTCGAGTTGAGATTGACAAATTAATGCAACATAACCAGGACGGATATTGGCAATATGGCACAAACCATTTAAAGCCAAAGGCAAAGAAGATTGAAACCTTTTGTCCATTGCTCGAAGATAAGCAGCATGTTTAAGTAACTCTGGGAGTTTCTCTTGAGAAGAGCTTAAACAATAATTTATAGGTGTAAGACCTGATTTATTACGCATGGCTTAATTGTCCTAACAGACAGAAAAAAACGCAAGTAAAAAACACATGAACAACATAATTGTATTAAAACAAACAAAATCAGGCACCAATAGCTATAACCTATCTGATAAAAAAATCAAACAAAAAATTATAGCCTCCGTTATTGCTTCTTTTGTTGGCATACTGCTTTTGGGCGTAGGTGCTGGTTATTTATTATTCAATAAAAAAGCAAAAACCCATACCGACATCATTGCTATTCAAAAATTAGTCAACCAAAAAGAGTCCGACTTAAAACAGTTTAAACAAAATGTCACCCATGATTTGGATGCCCTTGCTTTGCAAATTGGTGGACTGTACGCACAAAGCATGCGTATCAATGCCTTAGGCGAACGTTTAACAGAAGTGGCAAAACTCGGTACCAAAGAATTTGATTTCAGTACCGAACCAGGCGTTGGTGGTGCCGATTTAGAGTTGACCAATGAAGAAAACACGCCGCAAAATTTATTTTCCAGCCTGTATTCGGTAGAAGCGAACTTCAAAGCCCAAGAACAGCAACTTAACCTCTTAAATGATTTGCTAGAAGCCCAAGATTTAGCAAAACAAATTAAACCATCAGGAAAACCCATAAGAAAGGGCTGGATATCTTCCTATTATGGCACACGTACCGACCCTTTTACTGGTAAGCAAGCCACTCATTCAGGCATGGATTTTTCGGGTAAAAAAGGTTCAATTATTCAGGCAGTTGCCGAAGGTGTAGTAATTTGGTCGGGTAAACGCGGAAACTATGGTAACCTTGTTGAAATCGACCATGGTGATGGTTATGTCACACGTTACGCTCACTTGAGTCAAACAAAGGTTGAGGTCGGTCAAAAAGTCAACAAAGAACAAGCCATAGGTATCATGGGTAAAACAGGTCGAGCAACTTCCGAACATCTCCATTTTGAAGTTTTGAAAAAAGGCCACAAAATAAATCCATGGACATTTTTAGCAAAAAAATAACCCTTAAAGCTTGAAATTTGTTAAAGAGAAGCCATTTTGTTTTTCCTAAAACTCGATAGTGAAGCGGCACCATTATGTGCATCTAGCTATCGGAATTAGGAATGAAAATAAAAATAACCAGCCCAAGCAATAATTTGCAGGCAAAGAGAAACTAATCATCATGATTTTAAATTCAATTTTTACCAAAATATTTGGTAGCCGCAACCAAAGACTCATCAAAAAACTCTACAAAACAGTTGACTTAATTGATGCTCAAGAACCCAAGTATCAGGCGATGAGCGACACGGAGTTACAAAATCAAACACAAATTCTAAAAGACCGACTGCAAGCTGGAGAAACACTCGACCAAATTCTCATTGACGCCTTTGCCATCACACGTGAAGCCTCTGTTCGGGTCATGAAAATGCGTCATTACCGCGAACAAATGATTGGTGGCATGGTATTACATCACGGAAAAATAGCCGAAATGCGTACAGGTGAAGGCAAAACTTTGGTAGCAACATTGCCCGCTTATCTGAATGCTTTAACCCAAAAAGGCGTACACGTGGTGACGGTCAATGACTATCTCGCCTCACGCGATGCCAAATGGATGGAACCTTTGTATAACTTTTTGGGTATGAGTGTTGGCATCGTGGTGCCTGATATGAGTCCTCAAGACAAAAAAGATGCCTATAATGCGGATATAACCTACGGCACAAACAATGAATACGGTTTTGATTACTTACGTGACAACATGGCATTCAGTCTAGAAGAACGCTTTCAACGCGAACCCAATTTTGCCATTATTGATGAAGTCGATTCTATTTTAATTGATGAAGCCAGAACACCATTAATTATTTCAGGACAGACCGATGATTCACCAGAACTCTATCACCGCATCAACCGCTTGGTCCCTGCATTAGTACCCTCCACACAAAAACCCATAGAAGTCGAGGGTGGAATGAAAGCCCTGATGGCAGCCAAAGAAGAAGCCAAAAAAGAACCCGATGGCGATTTTACCATTGACGAAAAAGGCAAACAAATCCATCTCACCGAACAAGGCATGGAAAAAGTCGAGCAACTGTGCACCAAAGACGGTCTCATTGCTGCTGGTGAATCACTTTATGACTCCAAGCACCTGCAACTCATGCACCACATCAATGCCGCATTACGAGCCCATCATCTGTATACCAAAGATGTGGATTATATATTGGACAACGGTGAAGTGGTTATTGTCGATGAATTTACTGGTCGAACATTATCTGGCAGGCGTTGGGGCGAAGGCTTGCATCAAGCAGTAGAAGCCAAAGAAAATGTTCCCGTACAAAAAGAAAACCAAACACTCGCCTCGGTTACCTTCCAAAACTATTTCAGACTGTACCCAAAACTCTCAGGCATGACAGGAACAGCCGATACAGAAGCCTATGAATTTCATACGATTTATGGACTTGAAGTTGTGGTTATTCCTACCCACAAGCCCATGATTCGTAATGATGAAGGCGACTTGGTCTTTCTCACAATGGAAGGAAAATTCAAAGCCATCATCGAAGACATCAAAGATTGCTATGCTCGAAAACAGCCCGTTTTGGTCGGTACCGCCTCTATTGAAGTGTCAGAGTTGATTTCAAAACAACTCAAAACAGCCAAAATTCCACACAATGTCCTCAACGCCAAACAGCATGAAAAAGAAGCCCTAATCGTTGCCAAAGCAGGTAAGCCTGGTTCCATAACCATTGCCACCAACATGGCTGGACGTGGTACAGATATCGTACTTGGCGGCAACTTAGAAATAGAAATCGCCGAGCTTGGCGATTCAATTTCAGAACAAGAAAAAAGCCAAGCCAGAGAAAATTGGCAATCGGTGCACCAACAAGTGTTAGACAATGGCGGACTTCGCATAGTTGGCACAGAACGTCATGAATCACGCCGCATTGACAACCAACTACGTGGCCGTGCGGGTCGCCAAGGTGATCCAGGCTCTTCACGCTTTTATTTATCATTAGATGACAATCTGATGCGTATATTTGGCGGCAACATTGCCAACACCATGCGTAAATTTGGCATGAGTGAAGATGAATCCATCGAACATAAGTGGATTTCACGAACCATAGAAGGCGCCCAAAGAAAAGTAGAATCGCATAACTTCGATATACGTAAAAGCCTACTTGAATACGATGATGTTGCCAATGATCAACGCCTAGTCATTTACCAACAACGTATTGACTTGCTTGAGTCCGAAGAAATAAAAGATTTTATCGTCGCCGTTCGTGATGAAGTGTTTGATGATGTCATCAGTGCCTATATTCCACCCAATAGCATCGAAGAACAATGGGATATTCAAGGTCTTGAAACCGTACTAAAATCTGAATACGGCATTGAAATAAATATCCAACGCTGGCTGGATAATGACGAAGATTTAGACGAACAAACACTGGTTACCAAGCTGACTAAAAATATTACCCGTTTTTTCAAAGAAAAAGAAGCCCTCACTGGTTCTGAAAATATGCGACAATTTGAAAAAGCGGTCTACCTAAACGTATTAGACCAACTATGGAAAGAACATCTTTTAGGTATGGATCATTTGCGTCAAGGTATCGGACTACGAGGCTACGCCCAAAAACAACCGATACAAGAATACAAGAAAGAATCCTTTGAAATGTTCACCAGCTTATTGTCACGAATTAAAACAGAAGTCATAAAAATCATAGCACGAGTTAAAATTCAGCAAGAAGACATTGAAGAAATGGAACGTCACGAACAACAACAAATGGAATACCAACACGACTCTGCCAATGGACCAACCCAAAGCGAAGAAAAACCACCCGCAGCACCCGTTGAAACCTATGTTCGTGAAGGCAAAAAAGTCGGTCGTAACGAGCCATGCCCCTGTGGTTCTGGCAAGAAATACAAACAGTGTCACGGAAAGTTGACATAAGCGAAAAAACATTACACGTTCTGGTTTTGGTGTTAGAAAACCAGAACGGTGAAATTCTAGTCGGTAAACGCCCAAAGCATAAACCACAAGGAGGTTTGTGGGAATTTCCTGGCGGCAAAAAAGAAAAAAACGAAACACCAAAACAAGCACTGCAACGAGAAATCAAAGAAGAACTCGGCTACACTATCAAACAAGCCAAACCGTTCATCTGTGTTCATCATGATTACGGTAATTACCGCGTTAAACTTGACGTTTGGTATGGTCGTGACCTACAACCAAAAATTCACAACAAGGAACAACAACAGCTAAAATGGGTCCCCAAAGAACAACTCAAAACCCTAAAAATGCCCGCCGCCGACCAACCAATAGTCGCTAAAATCTGCCATCAAGACTGAACTGCCTGTGAAGCCTGTATTTTTATCTGTCGAGATTTTGCATTACTCAAACTCCATGGCTCGATAAATACGTCCGATATTTTGCTTGGCTAAATCGCTGAATGTATCGAGTTGCTCATAAGCGGATAAATCCATTTCGTAGGCTTGTTGTAAATCACCATCTTCAGCGAGGATTTTGGCGATTTGTTGCCTGACATATTTTAAATAGTCAACGGTGTATTTACGAACTTCTTGCATGGTTGTTGGTGTGCCGTGCCCTGGTATGACGATTTGTGCTCCTAAAGGTTCAAACTTTGTCTCCCATGTTTTAATCCATGCAGCAGTGTCGGTGTGTTCGGTAACAGGCAATAAACGCTGGTGAAATGCCATATCACCTGAAATAACCAGTTTTTGCTGTGGTAACCAAACGACAATATCACCAGGTGAGTGAGCAGGACCTAAATGCAAGGCTTGAATAATTGTAGTGCCAAGATTTATTTCAAATTTATCATCAAAAGTAATATCTGCAACGGTCGCTTGCGTGAATTTGCCTTTGTCTTTTTGCCGAACTTGCATACGTTTCACTGCGGCTTTGGCATAACGCTTCATGACCGCTGCGGCATCTTTGTGGGCAATAATCTTTGCCCCTTGTTGTTGCCAGTAGTTTGAACCTAACATGGCGTGACCTTGAGCATTTTCTAAAATAACGTATTTAACGGGTTGTTTGGTGAGTTTTTTAATTTCAGTATGCAAGGCTTGTGCAAGTAAATAGCTGGCACTGGCATTAACTACCACCACTCCATCATCGGTGATAATAAACGACAGATTATTGTTGTGTCCCGAATTTTCATAGGTCGGTGCAGCGGTTGCACCAATGGCAGACCACACATTTTTACTGACTTGTTGTGGGTAGTTGTAGAGTAGCGAATCGGCAGCCAGATAAGAATGCGGTGCACTCGTGGCAGAAGGTGGAATTTTGACATTAAATTCGCAGGCAGTTAAGAGTAATATTAATGGCAATGCTGTGAGTATTTTATTCATTAGGCAAGAATAACACACTTTAACCTGAATATTTTATGCAAGAATGGAATTTATGGAAAAAATGGCAAAATAGATTGGATAAATATATCTATTTTATGCCACTTGTATGAAATATTCAGGTTAATAACTGCTTGCAATAAAATAACCCCAATCTTTGCCATGCAACGACAAGCATGCCATAGATTGGGGCTAAAATTTAGATTTTAAAATCCATAAACTAAATTAGCAGAGAATAATGTGTCTGTGCTGTGTGTTCCAACTGGAGCATCGGTATTATGACGCCATTGATGCGCGAGTTTGATCGCCGCTTTATCGCTAACTTTGAATGACAAGCCTGCATCATTTTGGATAAAAGTATTATCGCTGGTTGCTTCAACCAATAAAACATCTTCAAAACTCATGGTGTCATTAAATTTATGCATAAAATCTAATTTACCCGTTACCACCGTTCCATTTTGTTCGCTTCTATCAATATCAAATGCAGCTATCTTATAACCAACGCCTACTTCAGTGATTAAACGGTTGTCGTCATTGTCGATAAATTTATGACCCCATCCCACGGCATTGGTCCATGTGTAATCAAATGCGGTAAAGTTATCGTTTTCATAGCGTGTTGAAAAGAAAACATAATCATTTTCAGAAAATTTATAACCATCTTTGATAGCAAGAATATACCTATCAGCTGTATCTATGCCATTTGAATCGGCTTTTAATACGTCCAAACTTGCGGTTGTTATCCAGTTGTCATTTTCAAATTTACCAGCCAAACCTGCAACAATAGTTGTGGTGTCAGTATTGCCCGTTGTTGTTGAAAACCCTAATGTTCCTGTGCCTGACCAGTTGCTGTCATCGGCATAAGCATTGCTCATTCCTGCGGCAATTAAGCCAGCGATTAATAGTGATTTTTTCATAAATATCTCTTAGTTGTTTTAGAAAGGCGACATAATAGGGGCTGTTATCTGAATATTCAATGAAAAAGCCACAGATAATGATAAACTTGATGTAAATTTTTGTTAAATCACCAGTAATTAATGCTATTCTAACAAATTTTACCCATAGCCAACTGATTTAAGTATAATGCCGACATGAACAAAATTTGTAAATTACCCAGTCTTTTGGTTGATCAAATTGCGGCTGGTGAAGTAATCGAACGCCCTGCTTCGGTGGTCAAGGAGCTGGTTGAAAACGCACTGGATGCTCAAGCAACACGTATTACCATTGAGATAGAAAACGGTGGGAAAAAACTGATACGCATCACGGATAATGGTCATGGACTGGCTCAAAATGATATGGAACTGGCGATACAAAGACACGCCACCAGCAAAATTAATTCCTTGGAGGATTTGGAAAGCTTGAATTCTTTAGGTTTTCGGGGCGAAGCCTTGCCAAGCATTGTTGCCATCAGTCGCTTTAGTCTTATTTCACGAACAGAAAATTCCGAATATGCCTACCAATTAAGTTGCTTAGGTGGTAGCTGTGAGAAAATTAAACCCGCACAACATCCACCGGGCACAACTATTGAAGTGCGTGATTTATTCTACAATACTCCAGCCAGAAGACGTTTTTTAAAAACGGATCGAACCGAATTCTTGCGTATTGATGAGTTGATAAAACGTGTTTCTTTGTCACGTTTTGATGTCGGCTTTACTCTTGTGCATAATGGTAAAACGGTAAGAAATTCTCAAGGTGGCGAACAAGATGCCACTAAAAAAATGCGCATCGTACAATTATGCGGTAAAGATTTTTATGCGAATGCTTTTGTAATTGACGAGCAAAGACACGGTATGCGTTTGCATGGTTGGGTGGCTAAACCATCGTGGAACCGAGCCTCCGCCGATAGACAGTTTTTTTATATCAATGGCAGAATGATAAAAGACAAATTAATTGGTCATGCCGTGCGCCAAGCCTATCAAGATGTTTTGTTTCATGGTCGATTTCCTGCTTTTGTTTTGTATTTTGAACTGAACCCTAATTTGGTTGATGTTAATGTCCATCCGACTAAACATGAGGTGCGTTTTCGGGATTCGCAGTTGGTGCATGGGTTTATTTTCGGCTCACTTAATCATGCCTTAGCACAAACCAAACCAGGTTCTGATTTGCATCAACAGGCAGAAACAAGTCTTAATGCAGCGACCATTACGCCAGTTGACTACGCAAAAATGCAGTCTTCAATAAATTTTCCACGCAGCTCTGCTAACTCATACGTAGCCGAGCCTGCAACAAATTATCTGCAAAGCATTGCTCAACTGAGTCAAAATTTACCTGATTTTACGGCTGCACAAACAGATGAAAATTCCCAACAACAACACATTCCACCACTTGGGTTTGCAAAAGCTCAAATTCATGGTGTATTTATCTTAGCCGAAAATGCACAAGGCATGGTCATTGTTGACATGCATGCGGCCCATGAACGCATTACTTACGAATATTTTAAATCTAACTTAGAAAAAGATGGCATTCGCAGCCAAAGCTTGCTTGTCCCTTTGGCGATAACCGTCAGTGAACGCGAAACTCATGCAGTAGAACAACATGCTCAATGGTTTGAAAAACTTGGTTTAACTATTCAAGTTGGCTCTAAAGAATCAATTATCGTACGCAAAGTACCAACTTTATTGGTCAAAACAGATATAGAAAGTCTGATTAAAGATGTGTTAGCAGAAATAGTCACTTTGGGTTCCAGCACAAAAATACAAGCCAGTATGAATGAACTGTTGTCATCCATGGCGTGCCACGGCAGCGTGCGAGCCAATAGACAAATGACGATAGTAGAAATGAATGCACTGTTAAGAGAGATGGAAAGCACCCAACGGGCCGATCAATGTAATCATGGTAGACCCACTTGGGTACAATTGGACATGAAACAATTAGACCGCTTATTTTTGCGTGGACAGTAAGGTATAATGCACCGATGAATACTCATGCTCAACTACTTAAACGTGTCACTTATGCATCGGTTGCTACGGCTATTGTTTTAATTATTGTTAAGGCAATTGCATGGTATTTATCGGGCTCGGTGGGTATTTTGGCCTCTTTAATTGATTCGCTTATGGACTCTTTCGCTTCGATTATTAACCTGTTTGCCGTTCGCTATGCCTTGCAACCTGCTGATGAAGACCATCATTTTGGACACGGCAAAGCAGAGCCATTAGCGGGTTTGGCACAAGCCAGTTTTATTGCGGGTTCGGCTGTTTTTTTAATCTTCAATGCCATCGAACGTTTACAAAATCCACAGGCTCTTAACCATAGTATGATTGGTATTGTGGTGATGGTTTTTGCTATTTTTGTGACCATTTTATTGGTCTTGTACCAACGACATGTAGTAAAAATTACCAATAATCTCGCAATTAAAGCCGACTCGCTGCATTATTTAACGGATTTATTGACCAATTTCAGTATTTTAATAGCACTATTTTTAATGACTCAGGGCTATTTATGGGCAGATGCTGTCTTTGCTATCCTTATCGCCTTGTATATTTTCAAAAGTGCCTTTGAAATTGGACGCGATGCTTTTGAACAACTGATGGATAAAAACCTAGATGAAGAAACAGAAAACCTTATCCTCGATACCATACAACAAAACAAAGATGCACTTGGCATACATGATTTTAAAACACGCCAATCAGGTAAAAACAAATTTATTCAATTTCACCTCGAACTTGATAATAGCTTAAGTCTCTTGCAAGCCCATGCCATTGCCGACAAACTTGAGAAACAACTGCAACAGTTGATTCCTGATGCCGAAATTATTATTCATCAAGACCCAACAGAGGTGAAGGGCTAAAGAATTTTAAAGTCCTTATCAATCAGATTAACCAAAAGCATCTCACCATCATGGTAACGGTATTCACCATAAACGGCTTTATTATAATGTTTGGCTTTGCCTTCTTGAAAATAAAATGCATCGGTGGTGAGTTGAAAACGGTAGTTTCTGAATTTGAAGAAAATTTTATAGTGGTTGGCATTAATCGTTGCTTTAGTCGCTTGATTGTCCGCCAATTTGACAAATTTCACCACATTGTTTTTGTCTTTTTCTACGATGGCAGAACCCTCTAGATTGCGTAATTTTATGTAATCATCTTTATCTTGAGCCTGTAGGGCAGAGCTAATTTTGCCAGCTATGGCGAAATTAATCCGCATATAATCACCTTGCATCAACGAGCGCGGATCCACAGGTGCCAAGCGAAACAACAGGCTATCACCGGTGGCAATTAAGGATTCTTTTTTGCTGATATTTATATTTACTGCAACAATTAGAGCGAAAACTGTCGCAAAAACAACAGCCGCCGCAGTGCTAGGTTTGGTTAATTTAAAATGATAAGCCACTGCTTTTGACCGTTTGGAATATAATCTTTGCAAAAACCAATAGCCAAATATCATTGCACCACCTGCTGCCATCAGCAGGATGGATTTGTACAATAAAGTGTAGTTGAGATTGTAATAATACCATGAGAAAAAACTAATTATGCAGACCAGACCCAAAACAAGTAAAACCTTTGAGTGACGAATAAATCCCAACAAAGCCACCAACAAACCCGTACTTAAACCATACACTTTGAAACTAATTAGAACCGAAATTATCGAAAAAATTAAGGCAAATCCCGCTTCTTTTGATGATAAATTTATTTTGTTTTCTTTTAAAATAACCCACACAACATTGACCAGCACCAAAGCGATTAAAATACTGCCAAGTAACGGTGCATTTTCATAAAACCAACCACCGTGTACAGAGCGAGTATAATAAAACAAATAGTTTTTCCCAATTAAAAAGACCGAACCCAGAACCAAGGCTATGGCACTTGCAAAAGCAATAGCTTGCCAAAATTCTGCCCATTTTCCCCATTTGTCTTCCTTTATCCAAATCAAACTGACAGCAACCGCACAAACTGCCGTATCCAAACCCCAGATACCATGTACTTTTAGGGCGAACATTAAGGTAAGAAGAGAAAAAGTGAGGGTCAATAAACGATGCATGTAATTTGGCAATAGCAACGCTAAGAGCAATTGATAAAATCCGAGAATAAAATACGCCTCACTGTTTTCAGTTTTTATGCTCCAAAATAACGCAATGGCAAACAGAATTTGTCCACACAAGCTTAATGCCAAACCAAATTGGGCTAAAAAATCAGTGGACTTCGCCTTAAACAAAACATAAGCAAACACCGAACAACTTATCGCCGCACTAAACAATAAAACACTGTTGGGTTTTTTAAAAATAAAGGCAAAAGCTACGGCAAAAAATCCCAACAAAAACAAAGCAGCCAACCAGCCAGCAAAACCTTGCAATACCCGAATATACCAAGGATGATCAAGTGCATTATCCTGCGGCATTGAACCTGAAACAAGCGCTGCTTTTTGTAAATCATTCCATAAATCTTGCGTATTCATGATTTGTCTCCTTGTTCCGCTATTGGTCTAGGGCTTTGTCTTTCACTAGGCTCTGCAACTTGTTGTTTTAATAGTCCCATTAACCATTTTGTGGCAAAAGTTGATGCGAGGATGAGGAAAATACCTAAAAATAGAAATTTTCCGCCATAAAAACCTCCACCCAAAAAGCGTGAGGCAAATGCAGTGAAGGCAATGATTAATGACAGTGACCATGCCGCTAAGATAAGCACATCAACCATTTTAATTCGGAAGAAATAATAGACCGCAAACATCCAAACAATAAAGATAAACAAATAAAGCAGGTTGTCATTTGTCAATATTGCCACTGCACCAAGCCATGTAAAGACACTTATTGCCATAATAATGGTTAAATAAAAAGCCGCCGTTTGTTTGTGTGCTTGTTTTGGTTTGTGAACAAAAAACAAAACACCAGCCAAACACATATTAAGTAGAGCAAAAATTAAAGCGATATTCAGGTTGTTCAATACCGTGCCGAAAAACCACGGATGAACTGAAAAAAACAAATACAGACCAACATTGGCTAACACTGATAGCAGTATCCACAACAAACTGTCTTTGGCAACATAAGCCAAGGGGGCAACAAACAAGGACCACAAAGCAAATAATTGCCACGGGTCTTTCCCTGTTTGGTAAGTCTGCCCAAACAAAGCAAGCAGTGCTCCGATTAACAAAGCAACAAACAGCAAAGTTGCATTGGCTGGCAGCGAAGAGCTTTTCAGCTGGGAATAAAGTAAACTGCCACTAATAATTAAGCCTTGTGCCAAAGCAAATTTGCTAAAATTGCTCATATTATCCCAATTGTAGGCAAAGAAAAATATCACCCCAGCAGCCATTGCTGCCGCACCGAACAGCAATAGACTCTTGGTGATAAAGTCATACCATTGTTTGCCAGTTATCGAGCTTTGAGTGAGGTGCAGGCATTTTTCGACATCTTTTGTGGCAATAAGCCCTTGTTGTTGCCACTGGAGGATTTGTTGTCTTTTTTTATTCATCTCTTATTTGCCGATTAATACACAGCATTATCATAGGCTAAAACAGCCAGCAAGCGCAATTTTAAAAGCTAAAGTACTAAATAATAAGACTTATAGGTAATAATCTTCGTACCATTTGATGAAGTGATGAATGCCTGTTTGCAAATCTGTGTTAGGCGAAAAGCCAACGGCAGCCATTAAATCATCAACATTGGCAAGCGTATCCAGCACATCCCCTTTTTGTAATGGCAATAACTTTATCTTGGCTTTTTTGCCGATAGATTTTTCAAGTGTGTGAATATAGTCTAATAGTTTTATCGGTTGGTTGTTGCCGATATTGTAGATTTTGAAGGGTGCACTGCTGCTATTGGGTGTGGCATTGGCATTTTTTGTGGCATGTGCCCTTGGGATTTTAGTGACAATGCGGACAACACCTTGCACAATATCATCAATATAGGTGAAATCTCGGGTGTGGTTACCGTAGTTGAAAACATTAATTTGCTCACCTTTATAAATTTTATCCGCGAATAAAATAGGCGACATATCTGGTCTGCCCCAGGGACCATAGACGGTAAAAAAGCGTAACCCTGTACTTGGAATTTTGTACAAGTGCGAATAACTATGAGCCATCATTTCATTGGATTTTTTGGTTGCCGCATAAAATGACAAGGGATGGTCAACGCTGTCTTCTTCATTAAAAGGCAAAGCATTATTGCCACCATAAACCGAAGAGGAGGAGGCATAAACCAAATGCTTGACGGAATTGTGGCGGCAAGCCTCTAAAATGCTTAAAAATCCAGTTAAATTACTGTGCAAATAGGCCCAAGGGTTGTCTATTGAGTAGCGAACACCTGCTTGAGCCGCTAGATTAATGACATGAGTGATTTTGAATTGTTTAAAAATAGCATCTATTTCATCCTTGTTAGCAATGTCTTCTTTAATAAAGGTAAAATTGTCATGTTTAAGCTGTTTGAGGCGGTCTTTTTTAAGTTGCACATCGTAGTAATCATTGAGGATGTCTATGCCGATAACGGTTATATTTTGTGCTAACAGTTTTTTGCTGACATGTGAACCAATGAAACCCGCACAACCTGTAACCAAAACCTTCATTTATAATCGCTCGTCAACTTCTTGCTTGCCAAACAATCCTTTTATGTCAAATATTATGCCTTTTTCTTTCAGCAACTGACGGATTCTAGCACTGCCCATTTGTTTAAACTCATCATGAGCGACGGCAAGTAATACCGCATCATAATGTTTGTTTTTCAGGTCTTTTTGCAAATCAATGGCGTAGTACTTTTTGGTCATTTCTGCATCTGCCCAAGGGTCATAAACATCAATATTAGCATGGCAGTTTTGTAATTCTGTAATAATTTCTGTAACCCGAGTATTGCGTAAGTCAGGGCAATTTTCCTTAAATGTGATGCCAAGTATCAAAATATTGGCTGCCACCACATGAATTTTACTTAATGCCAATTTTCGCAAAAAGCGTTGCACGACGTATTGACTCATTTTTTCATTCAAACGCCTTGCCGTATTGATGAGTTGAGGATAATAGCCGCTTTCTTGTGATTTATGAATAAGATAATACGGGTCAACACCAATGCAATGTCCGCCCACCAAGCCCGGCTTAAAGGGCAGAAAATTCCACTTGGTACTGGCAGCAGCAATAACATCCAAGGTATCAATGTGCATGTGATTAAACATCATTGCCAGTTCATTCATAAAGGCAATATTAATATCTCGTTGCGTATTTTCCACTGCTTTTGCCGCTTCTGCTACTTTTATTGAAGCCGCAACAAAGACACCAGCTTTGATAATTTTTTTGTAGATGGTGTTGAGGATTTGTTCGGTTTGTTGATTGGATGCCGCTACGACTTTGGTAATATTGGTTAAGGTATTGACCTTATCACCGGGGTTAATACGTTCAGGTGAATAGCCTAAAAAATAGTCTTCATTGAGCACCAAACCACTTATTTGCGATAATATTTTTGCACAAATATCCTCTGTTGCACCAGGATAGACGGTTGATTCATAGACCACAATGTCTCCTTTTTTCAATACTGAGGCTATGGTTTGTGAAGCTTTTTCCAGCGGCGTTAAATCAGGTAAGTTATTGGTATCAACAGGTGTTGGCACGGCGATGATATAGATGTTGGCAGATTTCAAGGAGGCAACATCGGCACTAAAGGAAAGATTTTTTGCAGCTTTTAATTCTGCTGTGCTGGTTTCTAGTGTGCTGTCTTCGTGTGCTTTGAGTTCATCAATTCGTGCTGGATTGGTATCAAAACCGAGAGTTGAATAATGTTGAGAAAAGGCAACAGCCAGCGGCAAACCTACATAACCCAGACCAATGATAGCTAATTTAATCTCATCCTGCATTAATTATTCTGCCGCAAAGGGATGGTGCAGGATGATATTTTCGCTCCTATCGGGACCTGTAGAAATCATATGCACTTTGGTTTTGGTAAATTGTTCTATTTTCTCGATTAACTTTACAGCCGCAGGTGGCAAAGCATCGTAGCGTGTCACGCCACGAGTTGAACTATTCCAGCCTGTGATGGTTTCATAAACGGGCTGAATGTCTTGCCATGCAGCAGCAGAGGCAGGGAAAGTTTCCAGCCGTTTGTCAATCGCCATGTAAGCAACACAGAGTTTTATTTCCGCAAAAGTATCCAACACATCAAGCTTAGTAACACAAATACCACTGACGCCATTTATCTGAATGGCTCTTTTTAGAGCAACCAAATCCAGCCAGCCACAGCGGCGAGGGCGACCTGTTGTGGCACCAAATTCAACACCGTTTTTTGCTAACATCGCCCCATCTTCATCAAATAATTCAGTTGGAAAAGGTCCACTTCCAACACGTGTGGTGTAGGCCTTGGTTATGCCTAGTACATAATTTATATCTGTCACGCCCAGTCCAGTACCCGTAGATGCGGCTCCTGCGGTGGTATTGGAGGAGGTGACAAAAGGATAAGTGCCGTGATCAATGTCAAGCAAAGAACCTTGAGCCCCTTCGAGCAAGATTGACTTGCCTTGTTCTTGCAAATGGTGCAATTCTGCGGTGACATCAGCACTTGTGCTTTTTAGTTGTTCGCCAAATTCTAAAGCTTGAGCGTAAACGGTTGCAAAGTCCAAAGGCTCTTGCAAAAAGTAATTTTTGATAACAAAATTATGGAAATCCAGTGCTTCGGTTAGTTTCTCTTTTAAGCGTTCAGGTTCAAACAAATCACCAAACCGAATACCTCGTCGGGCGACCTTGTCCTCGTATGCAGGTCCGATACCGCGTCCTGTTGTGCCGATGGCTTTGCCACCTTTGGCAAGCTCACGTTGTTGGTCTAAAATGATATGGTAAGGCATGATAATTGGTGCACTACGAGATATTCTTAGGCGTGATTTAACATCAATACCAGCTTTTTCCAGTCCCTTTATTTCTTCTAACAAAGCATCAGGTGCGACCACCACACCGTTACCGATATAACACATGACACCATCACGAAGAATACCTGATGGCACCAGATGCAATACGGTTTTGTGTCCATTGATGATAAGCGTGTGGCCCGCATTGTGACCACCTTGAAAACGCACGACACCGTCCGCTTTAGTGGTTAATAAATCAACGATTTTACCTTTGCCTTCATCGCCCCATTGCGTACCTAAAACAACAACATTTTTTTTCATTTATATATTCCTGTGTAAGCCAGCCTCAGGTCTAAAATCGGGATTTGGGAATTTAGACCTGAGTTGGTTATTCTTTGTTAAAATATTTAAAGAAATCAGAATCTGGATCCAAAACCATCATGTTGTCGGCTTGGTTGAAACTTTTTTCATACGCCTCTAAGCTTCGTAAAAAAGAATAAAATTCTGGATTTTTATTGTAAGCTTGTGCATAAATCTTGGTTGCTTGAGCATCGCCTTTACCACGTTCTATTGCTGCGGTTTTGGTTGCATTTGCCAGTAAAATACGTACTTTTTTATCGGTTTCGGCTTCTTTATTGAGTGCTTGTTTGCGACCATTGGAGCGATGCTCTGCGGCTTCTGCTTTTCGTTCTGAACGCATTCGATCATAAACCGATTCACTGACTTCGTCACTTAAATTTATTTTCTTAATGCGTACATCAATGACTTCCATGCCCAAATCTTTGGCTATCGGTATGGCTTTGAGCTTAAGTGTTTTCATAATTTCAATGCGTTGGGTTGAAACAACTTGTTGTAGAGTGCGATGTGAAAATTCTTCTAACACAGCATTTTTAATGACATCACTTAAACGTCTTTCCGCATCGTATTGCGAGCCATTAAACGAGGTGTAATAGGTCACAACGTCTTTTATACGCCATTTGATAAAATAATCGACATCTAAATATTCGTTGTCGGTATTGAGTATGGAAGTTGGGTCATTATCAATGGTTTGAATGCGTGAATCAAATTTTTTGATTTCGTGCAGACCTGGTACTTTCCAATGTATGCCCGGCGAGTAATTAGAACCCACAACTTTACCAATTTTGAGTTTTAAAGCCACTTCTTTTTCATTCACCGTAAAGGTAAAGAGTTTAAAACCAATGACGGAAATTAATAAAACAACCATTAATGCGATAATTTTATTCATTATAATCTCCCCTTGCGTTCTTTGGTATTGTTGCTTGATGATTGCCGTGTTGGAACATAAGATGTCGTGCCCTTAGGATCACCGGTTACGGTTGTTGTGCCAAGATTGATGGGAGGATTGTTGGTTTTATTACGCATAAATTGATCCAGTGGTAAATACGTGACGTTATTGCTTTTTTGCGAGCCCAACATGACTTTTGATGTGTTGGCTAAGACTTTTTCCATCGTTTCGAGGTAGAGACGTTCTTTTGTAACCGCTGGTGCCAGTTCGTATTGTTGTCGCACCATATTGAATTCTTGAGCTTCACCTTCTGCTTTGGCAATAGTCGCTTCTTTGTAGGCTTGAGCTTGTTGGATGATTTTTAAGGCTTTACCTTCGTTTAGGGGAATTTTTTCTTTAGCGTATTGCTTGGCTTCATTCATATAGGTTTTGGCATCTTCGCGTGCTTTTACGACATCATTGAATGCTTTTTTGACGTCTTGCGGTGGATGCACTTCTTTGAAGTTAAAGTTTGTCACTTGTATGCCTGAGGAATAATTGTCCAGCATTTCTTGTAAAATTGCAACAATTGCCTTAATCGAATCTTCGCGATTTTCATTGAGTAAATGACTCATGGTGTTGGTACCAACCACTTGTCTAACCGCACTTTCTGCGGAATGTTTTACCGTTTGCCGAGGATTTTCGAGCATAAATAGATAGTCTAATACTTTTTCTTGGCGAATACGGTATTGAATATCAAACTTTAAAAAAACCAAATTTTTATCTTCGGTTAACATCTCGCCTTCATCACCAATCGAAAAAAGTTTTTTGACATCTATCTTATAAACCTGAGATATGGGTTTTGGCCAAGTGAAGTTTAAGCCTGGCTGCATGGTTTTGCTGTATTTACCAAAAGTTAAAACAACACCCCGTTCAGATGGGCCGATTTTATGCGCTGAAGTCATAATCGCATAAGCTGCCAGAGCTAAAGCAATCACGACAATTGGGATAATGAGAGCATTGGAGTTGCCACCTGTTGGTGGTTTGTCTGACATGCCTAAGGCTGACTTCACGCTTTTAAAAAAATCGGATAGAACTTTTTCAAAATCTGGCGGCTGATTGCCACCTGAGCCAAAAGGGTTGTTTGGCTTTTTATCGCCATTGTCACCTTTATCGCCTTTATTGTCGTCGTTATTGTTATTGCCGCCAGGTTTATTCCAGGCCATAAATTACTCCAAAATATTTTTTATAAGTTTTTTATAAATTGTTTAATACGAATTGCCCACATTTGTCTTTGCGTGCTGCCAACATTTTCCACTTTTCTGCTGGGAGTTCAACCTTTAATGCCCAACCATTGTCATCATTGAATATATCTTCTCGAATAGCATCCATTTGGTAAAAAAGAGCCCGCAATTTGCCTAAATCGGCAGGAATGAGCAAATCCTTTTGTATATGGCTACGATTAAAGCGTTCTTCAATGGCTTTTTGCAATAATTCAACACCTGTGCCCGTTTCGGCAGATAACCAACATTGTGTCACCAAGCCTTCATGGTTAGGTGTCACTTTTGCCTCAATGCCTGCCAAATCTATTTTATTAAAGACCTCAATAACAGGTATTTTATCCGCATTGATTTGTTTAAGTACGGAATTAACCTCATAAATATGCTCGTTTTGTTCCAAATTACTGCAATCAATCACATGAATAAGCAAATCTGCTTCCACCGCTTCTTGCAGCGTTGCCTGAAAAGCGGCGACCAAATCATGGGGCAAATCTCGCACAAAACCAACGGTATCACTGACCACAACTTGTGTGCCCTGAATATCTGGCAATTGCCGAACAGTGGGATCAAGAGTGGCAAATAATTGGTCGGCGGCGTAAACCTTTGCTTGGGTCATGCGATTAAATAAAGTCGATTTGCCTGCATTGGTATAGCCAACGAAAGCCAACATTTTTGTGCCGCTTTGTTTGCGGAAATTTCTGCCTTGGTTGCGTTGTTTGATAACTTTTTCGAGTTTCGCTTTGAGTTTTTTTACCCGAATGGCTAACAAGCGTCTGTCCGTTTCTAGCTGTGTTTCGCCTGGACCACGCATACCAATGCCACCTTTTTGCCTTTCCAAATGTGTCCAACCTCGCACCAAACGTGTCGCTAAATGTCGCAATTGTGCAAGTTCTACCTGTAATTTGCCTTCATAAGAACGGGCACGTTGGGAAAAAATATCCAAAATCAAAGCCGTTCTATCCAGAACCATGCAACCACATAGTTTTTCTAAATTTCTTTCCTGAACAGGTGATAATGTGGTATCAACCAGTACCAAATCCGCCTCATGAGCAACGACCAAATCAGCCACGCTTTGGGCATTGCCCGACCCAAAAAAATATTTTGCCTCAGGTATTTTTCTGGCGGTTGTCATCATTTCTTGCACGCTCGCACCAGCCGATAATGCCAGCTCTTTAAATTCACTGATTCTTTCTGTATCTGCATGTGAAGTTGTTGGGCAAACCAGAATGGCTCGATTGCCTTTTTTATTACGTTCTTGGTCTAACAAATGATTATTATGTATAAATTAAGCCTATTATAAACGATGATTGCTAAAGTTTTATATGATTTTCTGCTAGAATATTTCGATATTTAAACTAGAGCATCAAATTGAGCACTTTTGAACCTATTGAAAACAAGTCACAACTGATAGAATATATCGCCTCAGGTTGCAAACCAAAAAGCCAGTGGAAGGTCGGTACCGAACACGAAAAATTTGGTTTTCATCAAGCTTCGCTCAAGCCGTTGGGTTACTACGAGGCAGGCGGTATTCGCGATATACTCAATGGATTAAAGGAAAAATTTTCTTGGCAAGCTCAATACGAAGGTGAAAACATTATTGCCTTGTACCGAGATGGGTGTTCGGTTACATTAGAACCTGGTGGTCAATTAGAATTATCAGGTGCTCCTTTGCACGATATTCATGCCACCTGTCGTGAAACCTATACCCATTTGGCAGAAGTTAAGGAAATATGCGACCACTATAACACCGCTTTTATTGGCATGGGCTTTCACCCAACAGCCAAGAAAAAGCAGATAGAATTTATGCCCAAAGGGCGTTATAAAATCATGCGTAATTACATGCCAAAAGTCGGCACTCTTGGCTTAGACATGATGAAACGCACCTGCACCATTCAAGCGAATTTGGATTTTTCATCCGAAGCCGATATGATTAAAAAATTTCGGGTTTCTCTCGCATTGCAACCAGTTGCCACAGCTCTATTTGCCAATTCACCTTTTAAAAGTGGCAAATTTAACCAGTATTTATCTTATCGTTCGCATATTTGGACGGATACCGATAACGACCGTTGCGGTATTATTCCCTTTGTGTTTGAAAAGTCGATGAGTTTTGAGCGTTATGTTGACTACATGCTTGATGTGCCGATGTATTTTGCTTACCGTGATGGCAAGTATTTAGATGCCAGTGGCTTATCTTTTCGTGATTTTATGCAAGGTAAACTTGCCATCCTGCCAGGTGAATTGCCAACCATGAAAGACTGGGAAGACCACCTCACTACGGCTTTCCCCGAGGTTCGTTTAAAAAAATACTTAGAAATGCGAGGAGCAGATGGTGGTCCTTGGCGACGAATTTGTGCCTTGCCAGCCTTGTGGGTCGGTATTTTTTATGAGCAAGAATGCTTGGATGCGGCGTGGGATTTGGTCAAGGATTGGAGTTTGGCGGAACATCAGCACCTGCGGGACAATGTGCCTAAAAGAGGTCTTTGTACGGATTTTAGAAAGCAAAAAGTGCGAGATTTGGCCTTAAAAATGCTGGCAATATCACGGCACGGATTGGAAAAGCGTAATATTCGGGGCAAATGCGGCAAGGATGAAAGTATGTTTTTGGAGCCACTGCAAATTATCGCCGATACCGCAACCACACCTGCTGAACGCAAGCTGGGCAAGTACTTTAGTGTCTGGGATAAGGACTTGAGTCGTTTGTTTGAAATATTTAAGTATTAACCCAATTCCCAAATTGCCGACAAAAGGCTACCAATGGTGAAATTTGTCTTGTTTGGTTTTGAGGTAATGCTGATTGTGTTTATTGTGCCCAACTTTTAGTGCAATTCGCTGATTAATTTGAACACCTGCCTTTTCAATGGCGGCGATTTTATCGGGATTGTTGGTCATTATATCTATTTTAGTGATAGAGAAGTGCTGAAAAACGGCAGCCAACATGCCGTATTGACGGTTATCTGCCAAATGTCCGAGTTGAATATTGGCATCAAAAGTATCGAGCCCCTGATCTTGTAAGGCGTAGGCTTTGATTTTTTCCAACAAGCCAATGCCACGACCTTCTTGACGAAGGTAAATGATTATGCCCGAACCTGCTTTGGCTATTTTCTGCATGGCATATTGCAATTGTGGTCCACAATCGCAGCGTAAGGAAAACAGCCCATCGCCTGTTAGGCATTCTGAATGGATACGGGTTAACACGCTGTTTTGAGCAGAAAATTTTCCTTTTGTTAGTGCCAAATGTTCCTGTCCATCATGCACAAATACATGCACGACAAACTCGCCGTAGTGGGTCGGTAATTTGGCACTGGAGATGAAAGTTACCATTTTTTTTGCTTCAATTTTAATAATTCAATTGCAGCCACAGCGGCTTCATAACCTTTGTTTTTGTGGTTGTCGCTGCTGCGAGCTAAGGCTTGGGCTTCATTTTCAACGGTGATAATTCCATTGCCAATCGGCAGAGAATACTTTAAGGAAACATCCATGATGCCACGGGCTGATTGTTGGCATACGTGCTCAAAGTGTGCGGTTTCACCACGAATAACTGCACCCAACGCCACCAATGCGTCAAACTTTTCAGAAACAGCTAAAAATTGACAAGCCAAGGGAATTTCCAGGGCACCAGGCACATCAATGCGCGTGATGAGGTAGTTTTTTTGTTTGAGGTATTGTTCGGCACCACGAAACAGTCCTGTTATTATGGTCTCATAAAAAGGAGCCGTTATGATGGCTATAGTGTTATTTTTCATAGTCGATAAACTCTGTTATTTCTAAACCAAAACCCGATAATGCAGGAAAACGCAGGGCGGGGCCCATAATTTTCATCTTTCCAACATTGAGCTGTTTTAAAATTTGTGAACCAATGCCAACATTATGGTAAGCTTGTTTATTGCTGTCATTATCGGCTTTGGAATCGTGTGCCGCTATTAATTCATTCGCATTGAGCACAATTAAAACACCTTTGTCCTGTTGGGCAATGGTTTTTAACGCTCTTTGTGCATTCCAAAAGTTATCATGACTTGCAACGCCATGCAATTCGTTTAAGAAATTGGCAAACTGCACGCGCACCAAACAGGGTTCTTCGGGTTGAATTTTTCCACGGTAAAAGGCAAGGTGCTGTGCATTGGTGATGTTGTCGCTAAAGGTTTTGAGCTGAAAATCTGCCCATTGCGAGTTGAAAACCGTCTGATCTGTTTCTTCAATGGTGCACTCGTGCTGCATTCGGTAGTGAATTAAGTCAGCAATCGTGCCAATTTTTAAACCATGTTTTTGGGCAAATTTCAACAAATCATCACGCCGTGCCATGCTGCCATCGGCATTCATAATTTCGACAATGACCGCCGCTGGTGTCAAACCTGCCAAATGAGCGATATCGCAGCCAGCTTCGGTGTGCCCAGCACGTGATAAAACGCCACCTGCTTTTGCCATCAATGGAAACACATGCCCTGGAGTAACCAAATCTTCTGCTTTGGCATGTGCATTGACTGCATCGATGATGGTTTTATAACGGTCGTTGGCAGATATTCCAGTGCTAATGCCTGATGCAGCATCAATGGAAATGGTAAAGTTGGTTTGCAATTGTGCGGTATTGTTGTTGACCATTAAATCCAAGCCGAGTTGTTGGCATTTTTCTTCGCGCAAGGTCAAACATATTAAACCACGTGCATATATTGACATAAAATTGATGATTTCAGGGCTAATGGCGTTGGCAGCGACCACCAAGTCGCCCTCGTTTTCACGGTCTTCATCATCCATTAAGATAATCATTTTACCGTTTTTTATGTCTTCAATTAATTCTTGAATAGTGTTCATAATTTTTGTTTTATTTTAACCACAGAGTTCACAGAGGGCTCAGAGAATTTATAGTTTAAACCTTTTTATGCCATCTACTAAACGATTAACATTAAAGTTTATTAACAAGCCTGTTTTAATCTTCGCTAGCTTCATGTAAGTTAAGATTTGTGCTGCATCTATTGCTGTAATTTTCTTTATACTTTTGAGTTCAATTATAACTTGCGTCTCTATTAATAAATCTATTCGATACCCACAATCCAAATTCTTTCCTTTATAGTTCACGGGAATAGACAACTGTTTTTGAAAGGCAATATTATTTAAAAAAAGTTCATGTGCAAGACAATTTTCGTAGGTTGATTCCATAAGACCTGGACCTAATGTACGGTGTACCTCAATGGCACAACCTATAATTTTTTCAGTTAGTTTATCTTTTTCCATATCTTTTATTCTGTGATCTCTGTGATCTCTGTGGTTCAATCATAAGTTAAGTAAATTAGGCTTAAAGTTAGGAATCATTTTTTCGACATAACGAGCGATGGTGTCAATTTCGATATTAAGCTGCTGGTTGATTTTTAATAAACCTAAATTTGTATGTGCTAATGTGTGGGGTATAAGGTTTACTGAAAACACCAAATCGTGAATTGTATTGACGGTCAAACTTACGCCATTGAGAGCAACTGAGCCTTTTTTAACAATATACTTATCCAAATGTTGAGGTATGGCAAAGCGGTAGACGGTGCAGCGGGCACTTTTTTCAATACCAACACATTGTGCCAGTGCATCCACATGACCTGATACCAAATGACCACCAAGTTTATCTTGTAAAGTTAACGATTGTTCCAAATTAACCCGTTGACCAATTTGCCATGAACCAAGCGTGGTTTTAGCAAGGGTTTCACGAGAGACATCGAGTGTAATTTTATCTGCATCAAGCTGAGTAACAGTCAAACAAACGCCATCACAGGCAATAGAATCGCCTAAACTAATTGTCTGATAATCTTTAAAAAAAGTTTGGATGACAAAGCACAAATCACCCTTAAGTTGCTGCTTTTTTACCACGGTGCCGATGCTTTGAACAATGCCTGTAAACATGCTGAATTTTTCTATATTTTTAAGTCGGACACATTACTGTTAAACCTCACAAGATTCAACTATTAAGGCTAAAAACCACGTCTTTGTTTTATATCTTCCCAGGCGGCTTGGATATTTTGGGTCTTGGTTTTGGCAATTTCTATCATTTCTGGCGGCAAACCTTTGGCAATGAGTTTGTCGGGATGGTGTTGACTCATTAATTTTTTGTAGGCTTTTCTTATCACAATTTTGGAATCGCTCTTTTTTACACCTAAGACAACATAAGAATCGACTTGAGAATAAGAAGAAGGGGCCTGTTGATAACGCTCGCGTTGCTGTTGATTTTGCGAATGAGAAGAACTTTGTCGCTGCCCATACACATCAAATCCACGCATATTAACAAGTGCCAGCAATAACTGTTGTGGGAAACCCAATTGCTCACATATTTGTCGTAACAAATTCCATTCGGCATTGTTAATCTGATTATTTGCCGAAGCAACTTCCAATAACATCTCGACAAACATCTGCTTAACCGAAAAAGAATGACCCAGTTGTCGTTTAAAGTTTTCAATTTCAGGCATAAGGTCGAAAGCCGATTTTTTTCCCTGATTAAAATACTTTATGGCTTGCTGTCTTTGTTCGCTTGATAGTTGCATGCGGTGCATTATATTTTCGCATTTGCGAATTTCGTCTTGGGTGATGATGCCATCAATTTTTGCTAATTTGCCAATAGCTAAAAATAACGCCCTAAAATAATGCTGCTGCACCCGTGCCGTTTTTGAAGGCAGTCCAAAAATATTTTCCGCCACCCAATTTTGTGCCATTGAGCCAATAACTGAACCAAACAGCATGCCCCACAGACCGCCTGTTTTAAAGCCGATAATTGCCCCTAATAATAAACCAATTGATAACATAAGTATAAAATTTTAAATGTAAATGCTAAAATGCGATATTTAAACTTGAGCATTCTACCCTAAGCATGATTAATTTACCGCTAATTCATAAAGGAAAAGTCCGAGATGTTTATCAAATCGATGATAAAACCTTATTAATGGTTGCCAGCGACCGATTGAGTGCCTTTGATGTCATCTTGCCTGATTGTATTCCGCAAAAAGGACAAATCCTGACCCAGCTGT
Source organism: uncultured Alcanivoracaceae bacterium (assembly GCA_964594435.1). GTDB lineage: Bacteria > Pseudomonadota > Gammaproteobacteria > Xanthomonadales > Marinicellaceae > NORP309. Next base: position 10,201 of record CAZQMH010000003.1, on the reverse strand, counting down.
CAAATTTTTGGTTTGCTCAAACTCACGGCATTATCGCAAATCACCTCACACATACACCAGTGCAAGAAGTCATAAAGGATGCCGATGATGATTTAAAGCAACGTGCAGTTGTGGTTAAAAAACTCAAAGCCCTGCCAGTGGAAGCCATTGTGCGTGGTTACATCATTGGTTCGGGTTGGAAAGACTACCAAAAAACAGGCGGTATTTGTGGCATAAATTTGCCAAAGGGCTTGCAATTGGCACAAAAATTGCCGCACGCGATTTTTACCCCTTCCTCAAAGGCCGCCGTCGGCAACCATGATGAAAACATTACCATGGCGAGCATGATTGATAAAATAGGTGAAAAACTCGCCCAACACATTCAACATGTTTCCCTAAAACTTTACCAACAAGCTGCCAGTCATGCCGCAAAATGCGGTATTATTATTGCTGACACTAAGTTTGAGTTTGGTCTTGATGAAAATGAAAACTTGGTCTTGATGGATGAAATTCTTACCCCAGATTCTTCCCGCTTTTGGAATGCCAAAAATTACCGAGTTGGTCAAAGTCCTGAAAGTTACGATAAACAATTTGTACGAGATTATTTGGAAACCCTTAATTGGGACAAAACACCGCCAGCACCTGTTGTACCCAAAGACATTATCAATGCAACAAGCAACAAATACAAAGAAGCCTATCATTTAATAACAGGAGAAAAATTTCATGTCACAGAATGAACCAATGACTTCACAAAACATGCAACAATTGCTGGATGAATATTCCCAAAGTCACCGAAACAAAACCAACAAGCAAATTCATTATATTTGCGTGCCTGCGATATTTTGGGCTATTTCGGCGATGTTGTGGGTTGTGACTATTCCTTATTTTTTGAACCTTGCAATTGTTATGGTTGTCTTACTAACCGTGTACTATTTATCCAAGGATTTTATCATCGCCATTGAGATGCTTGTTTTTAGCGGCTTTTGTTTAGGGTTGAATTATTTTTTACTGAAAACTGGTGTTGCTTTATTCGTTGTTGCTGTCGTTGTCTTTGTTGTTGCGTGGGTCTTTCAATTTATAGGGCACAAAATTGAAGGCAAAAAACCTTCTTTTTTTAAAGATTTACAATTTTTACTTATTGGACCTGCTTGGATAGTCCAACAATTATTTAAACCAAAAAACTAAAAACCATGAAAAAACTATTTTTATTACCACTTCTACTGCTTGCTTCTTTCGCCTATGGCAAAGAGAGCCCAACGACTACCGTCAGCGAAAAAAACAAAACTGAATTTTTAAGGATTAAGAAAGACGCTAACGATGTGCCCATAGCACTGCAACTGGCAAATGTTCGTTATGTTCCTAAAAGTGGCATCCCCAAAGGGGTGCAGGTTGATTTAATCAGTGCGGTGCATATTGCTGACCAATCTTATTACAAAAATCTCAATGAAATATTCAAAAATTATGATGTGGTGTTGTATGAATTGGTTGCACCTGAGGGCACACGGGTTGGAGACAAAGCTGCCAGCGAAGGCAAGAGCATTTTGTCCATGTTTCAACAAGGTATGAAGAACGTCTTAGGCTTGACATTCCAATTGGACGAAGTGGATTATGCTGCCAAGAATTTCGTTCATGCCGATATTTCACCAGATGAATTTGTCAAAAGCATGGAAGATAATGGCGAATCTTTCTTCTCAATGTTTCTTAAAATGTGGATTGCAGGCATCAAACAACAAGCCAGCAACCCTAATGCCGTAAGTGATGCCGACATCTTGGTGGCTTTATTTTCAGGCGACCGTGAAAAAAATCTAAAAATCATCGCTGCCCAACAATTTTCACAAATGGATGGTGTAATGGATGCAATAAGTGGTGAAAATGGCTCCACCATCGTCACAACCCGTAACCTCAAGGCTCTAAAAGTTTTACGCAGGGAAATGGAAAGAGGTAAAAAAACCTTTGCCATCTTCTACGGAGCTGCTCACATGCCCGAAATGGAAGAAGTGCTTATGCGAGAGTTCAAACTAAAAAAATCTCAAGTCAACTGGCTTGATGCTTGGGATTTAAAATAAACCCCAAATCCCGATACTATTTCTGGATTTTGGATAAACCCAAAGCACCCGCACCAGCGTAACGTGCTTGTGAGCCTAAATCATCTTCAATACGTAACAACTGATTGTATTTGGCTACGCGATCCGAACGGCACAAAGACCCCGTTTTGATTTGCGTGGCACTGGTCGCAACAACCAAGTCAGCAATAGTGGTATCCTCTGTTTCTCCGCTTCGATGCGAAATCACGGCAGTATAATTGGCTTTTTTTGCCATCTCAATCGCCTGCATTGTTTCTGTTAAAGTGCCTATTTGATTGAGTTTAATTAAAATAGAGTTAGCAATGCCTTGTTCGATACCTTGGGTAAATATTTTGGGATTGGTGACAAACAAATCATCACCAACCACCTGAATTCGCTTGCCCAAAACTTCCGTATGGTATTTCCAACCATCCCAATCAGCCTCATCCAAACCATCTTCGATAGAGATAATCGGGTATTGTTCAACCCAAGAACTCAAGAAGTCGGTAAACTCATGCGAACTGAATTTTTTGCCTTCGCCGGCTAAATGGTAGATGCCATTTTCGCAAAATTCAGAAGCCGCGGCATCCAAACCCAGATAAACATCCTGACCAGCACGATAACCAGCGAGATCGATAGCATTCAAGATGGCTTCCACCGCTTCAACATTTGAACGTAAGTTGGGAGCAAAACCGCCTTCATCACCGACAGCAGTATTGTGGCCTTGTTTTTTCAAAACCGATTTCAAGGCATGGAAAATTTCTGTGCCACAGCGTAAGGCTTCACTAAAACGTGTAAAACCAGTCGGCAAAATCATGAATTCTTGAATATCAACATTATTATCGGCGTGTTCGCCACCATTAATAATATTCATCATGGGCAAAGGCAGAATAAAATCATCAACCGTTGCCAGACTGCGATACAAGGGTAGTTGTTTGTCATTCGCTATGGCTTTTGCAACAGCAAGAGAAACGCCTAAAATAGCATTGGCTCCTAAATTTGCCTTGTTTGCTGTGCCATCTAAAGCAATCATCGCCTCATCTATCGCCGCTTGATTGCTGGCATCTTGACCAACCAATACCTTGGCAATGTTTTCGTTGACATGACGCACGGCTTTGAGAACCCCTTTGCCAAGATAACGAGATTTGTCTCCGTCGCGTAATTCGATGGCTTCACGAGCTCCAGTTGATGCACCAGAAGGCACAATGGCACGAGCAAAAGCCCCTGTTGCGAGTGTCACTTCTGCTTCTAAGGTTGGGTTTCCTCGTGAATCAAGGACTTCTCTGGCATGTATGTGTTTGATAGTTGTCATTTGGTAAGTCTTAGCCTGTTGCAATGATGGATGAGAATTTGGATTTTAACAGTTCAGCTTATTGTTTGAAAGTTGTTTTACTTAAATCCAGATTTTTTGTAAAAAGCTACTTTATAAATGATAGCATTGCAAAGGAAACAAACCAGCAATGACCAAAAATCATGCGATATAAAGTGAGCACCTCGCAGTTGTTGCCCAAAACCAAAGCCAAAACCCAAAAACAAAACAGCCGCTAAAACATAAAGACGCTTTTTAGGATAATATATACTGCAATAAAAATACAAAGAAAACCATGTGAAAGCGGTGCTGGCATGACCAGAAGGGAAACAATGAGAAGACGGTAAATATGCTTTAGCGTAATGAAATACTTGAAAAAAAGGTTTGTTACCACCGTATTGCTCTAAATCCCACGGGCAATCGACTTCCAGCACATGCTTCAAAACCGAAACCAAAAATGTACCAACCACTAAAGAGAGCAATAAGACAATTTTACCGTAGCGTTGAAAAGCATTTTCCTTGCTCTTATCACGAACAAAGAATTTAAGCACGAACAGAAGATACAATAAAATCAAAGCATACTTGCCAAAACGGTGCATCAACGTGTTAGTTACCCATGAGTCTTGGTACAACCAACTGCCGCTTGGTGCATAAATCCAATTCGCAACAACAAAGTCAATAGCAAAATAATAGATTAAAAACAAGGCACATCCCGCCACAAGTACAAGCCAATAACTTTCAGCAGGTATTTTAAAAGGCGTGTCTGTTGTCATTAATTTTCCACTCGACATTGAGCAAACAAATCCAAAGATGATTGGTAATAAGAGCTTTCAACATTTAACAAGCCCAGAACCGAATGAAAATAGTTGTCATGCGAATAGCTTTGGCTGGTTTTTTGTTGCAAGCAAGCATAATCAATAGCAAACTGTTGCTGCATTTGTGACGAGAGCCAGAGTAGCATCGGCACATGAGTTTGGGCATCTGGAGCCATAAAATAAGGAGTGCCATGCAAATAAATATTATTTTCACCCAAAGATTCTCCATGATCAGAAACATACAACAAGGCGGTGTTGGTATTTTTTGGCAAATTTTCTAACAGTGCTAAGGTTTGTTTAATAAAATAATCGGTATACAGTAAGGTGTTATCGTAAGCATTGACGACCTCTTGCACAGAACATGATTGCAATTCATTGCTGTTGCAAGTGGGAGCGAATTTTTCGAATTTTTTCGGATAACGCAAGTAGTAGGCAGGGCCGTGAGAACCTTTTTGGTGCAAGACAATCATTTGATTGTTGGGATTCGTCTTAATTTGTTGGGCTAAATCTTTTAATAATATTTCATCAAAACATTCTGCATCATTGCAAAAATCTTTATCTTTAAGCCGACTAAAGTCTTGAAAATTAACCCGTGCACAAAGCCCCTTGCAGCCAGTATTGTTATCACGCCATTGCACATCAATTTGTGCATTTTTTATAAAATCCAATAAATTCTCATTGGCTTTGGCTTCGCTTTTAGAATAATCTTGACGCACAAAGTGCGAAAAAATGCATGGCAAAGACACGGCGGTACTGGTTCCACATGAACTAACACTTGGATAATTAAGCACCTTACCTTGATTGACATAGTGCTGCATAAATGGTGTTGTTGGCACATGATAACCATTGGTGCTGAAATGATCCGCCCGAGCAGTTTCGCCCAAAATCAGCACAAGAACTGTTTTGTTGCTAACTTTTTCCCAAATTTTTCCACGTTTAGCATCTTTAGCAATGGGTTTGACGGGTACATTGTGTTGTTTTAAACGTTGTTGCAAATAACTAACGGTGGCAAAAATATAATTGCTTGGTAAAATTTTATGCGACAAATGGCGTTGATTGCGGGCAATTGAAGCATAATTCGGATAACTGACAAACAACAAGGCAACAATGGCAACAACGCTAATGACCACTATCAGTACTTTCGTTCGGAGAGATTGAGCCAAGCGGTCAAATTTAACTGGAATTTTAAAAAGAATAAGCAAAGGCAATAGACCCATAAACAGAACATATAAAAAGACCTTGAAATTGACAAAGTCAAAAGCCTCTGTAGAATTGGTCTCAAAAACATTTTGCACCATATCGGCATTGACCAACACATTGTATTGGCTGATAAAATACAAACCCGAGGATGAGCCTAGAAAGATAATCAAATAAACCAGCTTATAACTGTATTTGAAACAAAAAAGTGTTAACAAAAGATTGAACAACAAGGCAAGCAAGCAAAATACCGAAAATAAAAATAGATATGCCGAAAAGTTATCAGCTTTGACAATTTGTAATAATTCATGCCAAAATGGTTGGTTATATAGCATGACCAAGAGTAAACTAATTATGGCATTTAACTGCCACAGTTTAATAGATGCTTTCTTTTTGTTGAACAATGTTACCATTAAGGGTGAAAGAGAAAATTAAAAGCCGATGATTTTACCTTTTTTTCACATGAAAGTTATGACAAATAGACACATTATTGCGAAAAAGAGTAAAACCAAGAAAATTTATGCCAAAAAAAATATTAATAACAGGAGCAAGCTCAGGAATTGGAAAGAGTTGTGCCATACTCGCCGCCCAACATGGTCTTGAAGTTATTGCCACGGCTCGCAACAAAAACAAATTACAGCAACTGCAAGCTCAACATAAAAATATTCGGATTATTGTTGCGGATATTGCGAGTGAAAAAGGGCAAAATGACATCGCCCAAAACATCAAAAAACCACTTAACTTTTTATTACACAATGCCGCACTTTTACAAAAGCCACAAAGCTTCAGCGAGCTAAAACGACAGGATTTTATCAAGCACATTGCCACCAATGTCGAGCCAATTATATTTTTAACGCAAAAATTAATCGACAAAATGCCGCCTTCACAAGCACATATTATTTGTGTTTCAACAGCAGCCGCTCAAAATGCCATCGCTGGACTTGGACATTATTGTATTTCAAAAGCCGCCGCTCTTATGGCAACAGAATTGTTAAAAAATGAACTGCTAATACATCAAATTAAGGTTGAAAATTTCTTTCCTGGCGTTGTCGATACCACCATGCAAAAAACACTGCGTGATGCCGATGACACCGTGTTTCCCTATGCCCAAAACTTTAGAGATTTAAAATACAACAATGAATTAGCCAGCCCGCAAGATGTTGCAAAAAAAATAATTGGGCTTTTCTTAAATGCGTAAAATTATTCACATAGATATGGACTGTTTCTATGCGGCGGTAGAAATGCGTGAAAACCCACGCTTAAAAGGTTTCCCTGTTGCCGTTGGTGGCAGACCCGAGACCCGTGGTGTCGTTGCCACTTGCAATTATCAAGCACGTGAATACGGTATACATTCCGCCATGCCAATGGCTCAAGCAATAAAAAAATGCCCAAACCTAACAATCTTGCCAGTAAATATGAACTTGTACCGACAAGTGTCTAAAAAAATCCAAGCCCTTTTTAAACACTACACGCATTTAGTACAACCCTTATCATTGGATGAAGCCTATTTGGATGTGAGTGATTGCCAGCAATGCAACGGCAGTGCCACGCTCATTGCCAAAAAAATCAGGCAACAAATTTGGCAAGAACAGCAATTAAGTGCCTCCGCAGGCATTGCCCCCAACAAATTTCTTGCAAAAATTGCCAGTGATTGGAATAAACCCAATGGTCAATTTGTCATCACACCGCAAAGAGTCGATGATTTTGTGTTACAATTACCCGTTAAAAAAATATTTGGCGTTGGAAAAGTTACCAATGCAAAAATGCAGAAATTAGGCATAAACAGCTGTGCGGATTTGCAAAAACTTTCTCAAATTCAGTTACAAGAACACTTTGGTAAATTTGGCAAACAGCTCTACTACTTGGCACGAGGTATAGATGAACGAGAAGTTATCACCCAAAGTCTACGCAAATCCTTAAGCATAGAAGACACCTTTATAAAAGACCGCCTGACATTAAATGCTTGCAGAGCTGAAATTGATAAACTCTACAAAAATTTAGCATACCGCCTAAGCAAAAATCTCAAAACCAACTCTTTGCCCGTTAAAGCATTGTATATTAAAGTGAAATTCAACAATTTTAAAACCACTACAGCCCAAAAACAGGCACATAAAATCGACAAACAAATCTACCAAGAATTATTAGAAACAGCATGGCAACGAGGCAAACGACCCGTGAGGTTAATCGGGATTGGCGTACAGTTTCTTACTAAAAACAAAAATTCCGCCCAAATGGAATTGGGGATTTAGCATAAAGGTGATACAATTTTGCTTTTAACGATAACAATGACGACAACACCAGCATGACTGCAGTTTTGGCAAAGATTTTTATTCAACAATTACAAGTCAACACCATCATCGGTGTCTATGATTTTGAGCGAAAGAATAAACAAAGCGTCTTTCTCGACATAGAAATGCACTACAATGCCAGCCAAGCAATAGCTTCAGACAACCTTGAATACGCATTGGACTATCACAAAATTAGTAATGAAATCCATGATTTTATTGCCCAGTCACGTTTCCAATTAATCGAAACTATGGCAGATAAAGTGTGCCTCAAGTTGCTAAATCATGAGCAAATTCAAAAAGTCATTCTCACCATCAACAAACCACATGCTCTGCAAAAGGCGAAGAATGTCAGTGTAAAAATCACACGGCAGAAAAAAATGCCACAATTTTGACAATTGTGCTTGAGTTGTTATTATTTGCTTGTTACACTTCTGTCAACAAATAAAAAATTAATAAAATGAACACCACACAACAACCTTACCAAAACAATTTTCACACGCTATTTTGTGAATGTTTTAACGTTGTTGTTCGACGCAATCGCCGACGTCTTATCGACTCGGGTTGTCGAATGTAGTGGTTTAATTTTTTAACAAAAACATTCTTAAAAACCCGATAAAAGTCGGGTTTTTTTATACTCCGACTTTTGTCCAGAAAAAAAGCGGAGAAAACAATGCACAAAAATTTTATCACTACCGAAAATTGGTCAAAATCTGAACTAGAGGATTTATTAACTGTTGCCAGTGAGCTAAAAAACAATCCCATTCATGCAAACTTGAAAAACAAATCTTTTGCCTTATTATTTCTCAATCCATCCATGCGTACCCGAACCTCTTTTGAAATTGGTATACAACAACTTGGAGGCACTGCGGTAATTTTGCAACCAGGAAAAGATGCTTGGGGCATTGAATTTGAAAATGGAGTGGTCATGGATGGTGATGCCGAAGAGCATATCAAAGAAGTGGCTGCGGTGTTATCAAGCTATGTTGATGCCATTGCCATTCGGGCTTTTCCAAAATTTATTTCATGGCGTGAGGACAAACAAGATAAAGTGATTAAGGCTTTTAATAAATACGCCTCCGTGCCAATCATTAACATGGAAACCATTACCCACCCATGCCAAGAATTAGCCTTAATGATGACGGTTAAAAAACACCTTGGTGAAGTTAAAAACAAAAAGTTCCTGATGACGTGGACTTATCACCCTAAACCATTAAATACCGCAGTTGCCAATTCAGGTATTTCTATTGCTTCAAAATTTGGCATGGATGTGACCTTATTATGCCCGAATGAACACTATATTTTAGATGAAAAATACATCGAACTGGCAAGCAAAAATTGCCAAGCACAAGGCGCAACTTTCAGCATTAGCCATGATATTGAACAAGCCTATGCCGATGCCGATTTTGTTTATGCCAAATCTTGGGGAGCTTTGCCGTTTTATGGCAACGTGAGCGAAGAATGGAAACAACGCAGAAAATACCAACATTTTATGGTGGATGAACACAAAATGGCAATGACCAATCAAGCTAAGTTTTCCCATTGTTTGCCTTTGCGTAGAAACATCAAAGCCACCGATGCGGTGATGGATGCTGATTATTGTGTTGCCGTTGAAGAAGCACAAAACAGATTACACGTACAAAAAGCCATGATGCTGGCATTATTTGGAGAAAAAATATGAACCCTACAAGCAACAAAAAAATTGTATTGGCCTTTTCAGGCGGATTAGACACCACTTATTGTTTACATGACTTGGCAAAAAAAGGCTACGAAGTGCATTCGGTTTTTGTCAATGCAGGTGGAATATCGAATAAAGAAGTGAAATCAATTAAACAACGTGCTTTGCAATTAGGGGCAACAAAGCACCACAGTTTTGATATAAAAAACGACGTCTGGAAACAATTCGTTACACCATTGGTCTGGTCACACGCCCGCATGAATAATGAATATCCACTACTTTGTTCTGACAGGTACATGATTGTAAAAAAATGCTTACAGTTGTGCGATGAACTTGACACCAAACTATTTGCCCACGGCTGCACCGCCATGGGCAATGACCAATTCAGATTTGACCAAACGGTTAAATCACTTGGTGATTATGAAATTTTGGCACCAATTAGAGATTTGCAAGCCCATGTCAATTCGGTGCGGGATTATGAAATTGAACAACTAGCCAAAGCAGGCATAGAAGTCGCAGGGCAACACAAAGCCTATTCGATTAATGAAAACATGCTCGGCGTGACAATATCTGGAGGTAAGATTGATGAATTTCAACAACCCGATGACAGCTCTTACTTATGGGTCAAACAAAGAAAAGACTGGCCACAAAAACCCTTGTCTTTAACTGTTGGTTTTGAACAAGGCGAAGCGGTCAGTCTGAACGGTGAAAAACTCGATGGTGTAACAATCATCGAAAAGCTCAACAAACAATTAGGACAATACGGCATAGGCAGGCACATTTACACCGGCGATGTCAGTATCGGCTTAAAGGGTAGAATCGTCTTTGAATGCCCTGCCATTGATGGATTATTAGCCGCTCATCAAGCCTTGCAA
>CAZQMH010000002.1:0-39846 GCA_964594435.1 uncultured Alcanivoracaceae bacterium | reverse complement strand
TTGTACTTGCTAGGGTTGCTGCTGTTATGGCTTTTATTATTTTTCTACGTTTCATAAGGGATAAGCTTAGTTGCAGAGCTCCTGAATTTTAGCTTTGGTTTGTGCAATCATTTTGTCTCTATCTGGATTGTCCAAATAGATGGTTTCTCCCGTTGCTGGGTTTGTTTTGCTGACAAGTCTGGAATTATTTAATGTTTCTAAATTTTTACGTGCAATTTTGCAATTTTCTCGGTTTTGTACCGCTTGTACACGTTGACGTTCTTTTTCGTTGTACTCTTTGGTTGCTTTTTGTTCGGGTGTCAATTCTTTATCCTTGTCTTTTGTTGCGACTTGTTCTTCTGCTTTATTTTCTTGTGCCGATGGTTTTTTGTTTTTGTAGACTTTGACGACAGATGTGGCTTTATTCTCTGGTTTCTTTTTGGTGTAATGGATGCCACCTTGGGCATCAACCCATTTGTAAATTTTCGCTTCTACGGTTGATTGAAGTGCGAAAGCTAAGAATATGAGAAGGCATAATTTTTGCATAGGAATTCTCCTGTAGTGATTTTTCCTATTTATATCATAAGTTGCTTTGAAATTCTTTCTTTTTTCTGCAATTTATGCGGTATTTTTTAACATATTCCCAAATCGGAATTTAGGTATATGAATTTTGGGTTTAAGTCTTCGAGGAAATCGAGTATAATTCCACATCCCGATACTCAGAGAAAAAAACATGTCAAAAGAAGTGTATATTGTTGGAGCTAAGCGTACCGCTATCGGCTCATTTCAAGGGCAATTTGCCAATACGCCGTCGCCAACTCTGGCGGCAGCCGCCATTAAATCGGCTGTAAAACAAGCCGCTGTAAATAACATTGATGAGGCTTTAATTGGTTGTGTTTTGCCAGCAGGCGTGGGACAAGCTCCTGCACGTCAAGCGGTTTTGGGTGCTGGTTTGGACAAATCAGTGGTCTGCACAACGGTTAATAAAGTCTGTGGCTCAGGCATGAAAACCGTGATGTTGGCATACGATGCAATCAAAGCGGGTTCGGCACAAACACTGATTGCTGGTGGTATGGAATCCATGACGCTGGCACCTTATCTGTTGCCCAAAGCTCGTTCAGGTTATCGCATGGGGCATGGTCAAATCTTAGATCATATGTTTTATGATGGTTTGCAGAACCCTTATGACAACAATATGATGGGGATATTTGCTGAGGATTGTGCTGATAAATACCAATTTAGCCGAGAAGCACAAGATGAATTTTCCGCTCAATCGGTGAAACGAGCCACCCAAGCGATGCAATCTGGGGCTTTTGCTGATGAAATTGTCGATGTGCTGGTTAAAAACCGACGCTCAGAAGTCATTGTCAATCAAGATGAAGAACCGCCACGTTGCAAGCTTGATAAAATTGCAACATTACGTCCTGCGTTTCGGCGTGAAAATGGTACCGTTACCGCAGCTAACGCATCCAAGATTTCAGATGGTGCGGCGGCAATGGTGATTGCTTCTTCGGATATTGTCCGCCAAGAAAACCTTCAACCACTGGCAAAAATTGTCAGTCATGCGACATTTGCCCATGAACCACAGTGGTTTACCACAGCTCCCGTTGCTGCCATGCAAAAGCTTATGGATAATATTGGCTGGACGGTAGAAGATGTTGATTTGTTTGAGATAAATGAAGCCTTTGCGGTGGTTACAATGGCCGCCATGGAGGAACTGAATATTCCACACGAAAAAGTCAATATTCATGGTGGTGCTTGTGCCTTAGGGCATCCAATTGGTGCCAGTGGCACCCGAATTTTGGTGACATTATTGTATGCTTTGCAACAAAGAGGTCTCAAGCGTGGTATAGCAAGTCTCTGTATTGGAGGTGGTGAAGCAACAGCGGTGGCTATTGAAATCGTAAACTGAATATTATAGAGCTTGTCTGATGCTAGCACGTCTTTGTGCAGATGATTTCGCTCTGACGATAACAAATTTTTAAAGTCATGTTTATTCCTTTGTAAAAATAAAAACATGTGTTAGCATATTACAATCTATTGAGAAGAATGTGTATTATTAGATGAGTGATGAGCTAGATAAAATTATAGACTTAAATATTAGAAAAAAAAAGAAGGAAATCTATTCTATGGGAGATTTATTGCCTAAAGTTTATGCTGTATTTTCCCAAAATTTAAAATCCAGACTCATGACATGTTTTGACAAAATTGATGAGACACTCTATGATTTATCAGAAAAATCCGATGTGCAAAAAGAAAGAAATACATCTCTGGAAACAATGCAGGAATTTAAGAAATTACGCGGCTCAATGTCATCAAAATTTTTTGCAGCCCTGAAAAACACATTTAAATTGTTCAAACAAAATAACTTTGATTATTTCAAACAAAATAGCTCAAAAGATAAAAAAACCAGCAAACTTTCTCTTTCCATAGTGAATGATGATGAATTGGATGAAACACTTACAAAAACCAATTTAATCAGCAAATCGGATATGGCTTATGCTCAACAACTGCATGTATTCAAACAAAGATTTTCATTATTGGCATCTGGCTCTGAACTATCAGATGCTCAAGTACCTGTTAGCCCAAGTGTTATCGTTCTATGCTTCGCTGAATGCTTGAAATGTATAGAACTTAATCCTAATTTAAGACTTCGTGTTTATAAATTGTTTGAACGCAATGTCATGGGGCGATTGAATGACATATATTCTGCCATAAATGATTTGCTGGCCAAAAATGGCATATTACCTGATATTAAATTTGGTACAGATAACAATCGCTCTGCTAACAACAGTACAAAGCCTACGCACGAAGAAGTTTTTTCTCAAGATGAAAGAGAAAAATACAATCCTGAAAGCACATCGGCACAAATGGATCCAAATTTCCAAGCAATTTCTCAGATGTTTGATGGTGATAATACGGCCAATCAAGGTGCCGCAGGTGGCAACTACAGCAATGCACCCAATATTGATTTGAGCCTAATGGTCAATGCCTTAACCTTGTTGCAAGGGGAATTGTTCAAAAACATTGATTTAAAACAGGCCTCAGACAAGTCTCCGACAGAAATCAAGGATGAATTGTTAAAGCAATTGCACGACATTGATGAATCAACCCAAGGACAAGCGGTACATAAAAATGATGAAGATACCATTGACTTGGTTGGCATGTTGTTTCAGTTTATTGTTGATGACCGGAACTTGCCCGATGCCATTCAGGTCATTTTAGCAAAATTGCAAATTCCCTATTTAAAAATTGCCTTACAAGACAGGAACTTATTTGCCGACAAGAACCACTCGGCTCGTGTTTTGCTAGACAAGCTTTCACTAGCGGCTGTTGGGTGGACGGAAGAATCCGATACCAATAACAAGCTGATAAACAAAATAGAAAGTGTTACTCATGCCATTCTCGATGAAGAAGAATACAACCTTGATTTTTTTGAAAGCTTAGTCGCTGATTTTGATTTATTTAACAAAAAATTCAAGCGAAAAGCGGACATCGTACAAAGACGAGCAGCAGAAAAAACGCTGGGCCAAGAAAAACTGGAACTGGCAAAAAAAGAATCTGCCAAAATTTTAGTTGAAAAAATGACCAATAAGCAAATGCCCACTTTAGTACGTGATATATTGCTAGGTGATTGGCCTAAAGTATTGGTTTTGTTGCATCTAAGAGAAAAACAAGATTCAAAAAACTACCAACAAAAAGTTAAATTTATCGACTTAATTATCAAGTATTCCCAGACAACTGTTTCTAAAAACATAACAAAAGACCATATCGAAAAATTAGTCAAATTCTATGAAGATGGCTTAAAATTAGCAGCATTATCGCCGCAGGAACTCAATGACAAGAAGGAAAAACTCAGAAAATGCTTAATTGACATCCATCATCTCGACAACTCTGAGCACGCAATCACTCAAGAAGTCGAAGTCATTCCTTCAGTTGAAGTGATGAAAATATCAGAAATCCGCAAACAAAAACATGAAATTGTTGATTTCATCAAAGATATTATAGAACCACCTAAAATCAAAGAGCCCATCGCCGAAGCGGATGACAAATACAAAGAAATGGTGCAAGAACTCAAAACTGGCACATGGATGGAATTTGTCGAAGAAGGTCAGCCTGTTATACGAGCAAAATTATCTTGGATTAGCCCAATTACAGAAAAATACCTTTTTGTCAATTCCCGTGGATTAAAATTGACAGACAAAAAAGGAGTGGAATTAGCTGCTGGTCTGCAAGATGGTAGTATCAAAATCTTACAGCAAGTTCCCTTGTTTGATCGTGCTTTGTCAGCCATTGCCTCAAAACTTAAAAAAGGTGACAAAAAAACTAATGGAAAAGAAAAATAAGAAAGACGAAAGATATTTGTTAATTTGACTATCAATTATCGCAATGAATGAATTTATATTCCAATTTGTGAGATTGGTCACAGTAAAAAATTTTAAAATCTGTAACCTTTGTCATTAAGGTATCCCGTTATGAAAAAAGAAGAAAAAAAAGAACACATCATAAATTTAACAAAAAAGATTAATAAAAAGGAAAATTTTGATCTCGGCGGTCTTTTGCCCCAAATATTTACTTTATTTGGTAAAGAACTCAAGACAAAGTTGATTGCTTGCTTCGAATCTTTGGACGATTTTCTTTTTGATTTGGCAGATAAAGCAGAATCCAACCAAAAACAAAACTTATATTTTGAATCCATGCGTTATATTCGAAAATCAAGGGAATTGATTTTTAAAGAATTTTTTCAATCCATAAAAATAACCTTCAAAAAATTTAAAAACAATGACTACGAATATTTTGTGGCAGGGGCTGAAAAAAAACACGAAAAACAATCCTTACCTTTGTCAATGTCATTGGTGGATGAAAAGGAATTAGATGAAACCTTAGCCAAAACAAATTTAATAAAAAAATCTGAAATGGCTTACCACCAGCACCTATTTGCCATTGAAAAACGCTTTTCGGTGCTTGCTAGCGGTACCAACTTAAATCTCAACCAAATTCCGATAGCTCCACATGTTATGGTCAATGCTTTTTCACAAGGCATCAACAAAATTGACACCGAAGTTGAAATCAAACTTATCGTCTACAAAATGTTTGAAAGAAACGTCATGGGTCAAATGAATAACATCTATAATAAAATAAACAATTTATTAGCCAAAAGCGGTATTATTCCTGAAATTAACTATAACATTGGCAACACTAACACAAACGCAGGCAATCCAGATGTCAACTATCTGTTGAATCAAACAAATTACCAAAATAATGCACCACAACAAAATCTCAACCAAAACAATGCCAACAACTTAGCACCGCAAGCTGATAATAATTATGAAATGATAAACCAATTATTCAAGCATAATCATGATTCAGGCACACCTAATACTGGCAATAATGTGGGTGGAATGAATGCCAACGCCCCCAATATTGACATGGGCCTCATGATAAATGCATTATCATTATTGCAGGGCGACCTGTTTAAAAATATCAAGCTCGATGAACAAGCCGATAAAACACCAACCGAGATAAAAGATGAATTAATAAAGCAATTGCACGCCTTGGACTCTGAAACAGTCGACCAAAAAGTGAAACAACAAGATGAAGACACGATAGATTTGGTTGGTATGCTTTTTCAATTTATTGTTGAT
This sequence comes from uncultured Alcanivoracaceae bacterium, assembly GCA_964594435.1. GTDB lineage: Bacteria > Pseudomonadota > Gammaproteobacteria > Xanthomonadales > Marinicellaceae > NORP309. The sequence goes on along the minus strand of CAZQMH010000002.1, from coordinate 34,222 downwards.
GACAGGAATTTACCTGATACCATCCAAGTTATTTTGGCAAAATTACAAATTCCTTATTTAAAAATTGCTTTACAAGACCGAAACTTGTTTGCTGATAAAAACAACCCTGCCCGCATGTTGCTCGATAAAATGTCCTTAGCAACAGTAGGTTGGAGTGAGGAGTCCGATAATCGCTTACAGATGTTGCATAAAATTGAAGAAATTACCAAAAAAGTGTTAGAAATTGATGAATACAATAAGGACTTCTTCAATGCTTTATTACAAGATTTTAATAAATTTACCCACCGGCAAAAGAAAAAAGCCGATGTCATGCAAAAAAGAACTGCTGAGAAATCATTGGGTCAGGACAAAATTCATCAAGCCAAACAAATTACTGCCCAACTACTGGTTGAAAAAATGACCAATAAGCAAATGCCTATTCTTATTCGCGATATTTTATTGGGAGAATGGTCGAATGTTTTGGTCCTTATGCATCTGCGTCATCCTGAAAACTCACCTGAATACCTAGAAAAAATAGAGTTTGTAGACAAGCTAATCGACTACACACAAGTACATAGCGAAGCCAAAGTTGACAAAAATGACATAATAGAATTGTCAAACATCTATGAAAAAGGCTTAAAATTGGTTGCTTTTAATGCAAAAGAACTGATAGACAAACAAGACAGTTTAATTTCATGTTTATCGAAACTTCATAAGCTGGACAGTGCATCCAATACGGCCATCATTGATGTTATTCCACCTGAAGAAATTCTTGAATTGTCTGAAATGCGCAAACAAAAACATGAAATTGTCGATTATATTGAAGAAATTATTGAACCCGAAGAAATTGATGAATCAGCGATAGATGATGTTGGCAGCAAATACCTCGACATTGTTGCTAATTTAAAGACAGGCACTTGGTTTGAATTTGATAGAGACGACAAAAAGCCCATTCGAGCCAAATTATCATGGGTTAGCCCCATAACGGGTAAATTTTTGTTTGTTAACTCTCGTGGATTGAAAATAACCGATAAAACCACACTTGAGTTATCACTCGGACTTAAAAACAACACCATCCGAGTATTAGAACAAGTCCCCATTTTTGATCGTGCTCTTTCAGCTATTGCCAGTAAATTAAGAAAAGAAGAACCCAAAAAATCAGACTCCTAAAGCTTTGGCACACTGTCTTTTTCTTGGTTGGCATCAAGGATTTGGGATAAACGTGCTTTCTTTATTAAGACACAGGCATCAAGTGAATGCTTAAAAAAATCCGCAAATGGCTAAAAATAATATTGTTTGTGCTGCTTGCCAGTTTTGTTTTGTTTTTAATTCTGGATTTTCTTTTTCCACTGCCAATAAAAGATTTCAAACAAAGGCACTTTGCCCAAGTCATTGTTGATAAAGATGGTAAACCCCTGCGAGCTTTTCCTGATGCTCAAGGCATTTGGCGGTATCCTATTGCCTTGGGTGATGTTTCTCCCTATTATTTGCAAGCTCTTATCAACTATGAAGACCGATATTTTTATCAGCACTTCGGCGTCAATCCCTTTGCTATCCTACGGGCAATTGGTCAATGGTTCAAACACGGCAAAATAATCAGCGGAGCCTCAACGCTAACCATGCAAGTTGCCCGAATACTCAAACCGCACAGAAAATCATTTTCTGGTAAAATGGTACAAATGTTTATGGCATTACAGCTTGAATGGCATTATAGCAAGGATGAAATTTTAAGCTATTACATCAACTACGCACCTTTTGGCGGACCTTTGGAAGGCGTGCAGGCTGCCAGTTATGCCTATTTTGATAAAGCCGCCAGCGAATTAAGCCAATCGGAAGCTGCATTACTGGCTGTTATGCCACAATCACCCTCAAGATTTCGACCTGACCGCTATCCACAAAGAGCGAAAAAAGCCCGCAATAAACTACTACAACGCCTAGCAAGCAACAATATTTGGCAAAAACAAGCCATAGATGAAGCCATGGGAGACCCTGTTTTCGCACGTTACAATACTCGCCCAATGATCGCACCATTATTGACCCGAAGGCTCAAACAAAAATACCCAGAACAACAAGTTATCCACAGCACAATTGCCATTGATTTGCAGACTGAATTGGAAAGTCTTATCAAAGATTACATGCAAGATAAACCCGATAAAATGTCCGCCGCATTGTTGCTCATTGATAATAACGATGGTTCAACTCTGACCTATATCGGCAGTGCCGATTTCCACAGCCAAAAAAGAGCCGGTCATGTCGATATGATTCAAGCCTATCGCTCACCTGGTTCGACCTTAAAACCTTTTATTTATGGCATGGCAATAGATGCGGGTATTGTGCATGCACAATCCTTGTTATTTGATGTACCGCAATCTTTTTCGGGTTATCGCCCAAAAAACTTCAGTGACAATTTTTCAGGAGCCGTCAGTTTAACCCAAGCCCTAGCTCGATCACTGAATATGCCCGCAGTACAAATACTGCACCAAGTCACACCCAAAGATTTCTATATAAGAATGCTCAATGCAGGGCTAGATATGCAGTTACCTATAAATGCCAAACCAAATTTGAGCCTCGCTCTTGGTGGGGGCAGTGTCAAATTAGAAAATTTAGTGGCTATTTTCTCAGCCTTAGGTCGTTCTGGCAAAAGCATAAAAGTGCGCTTAACTCAAAACGAAAAAAGCAAACAGTACCCTGTGATTTCTGCTGGCAGTGCATGGATTATCCAAAACATACTCACCCAAGTACCATTGCAAAGCTCCCTGCATTCCCAAAGCTTGATAGCACATCAATCCATTGCTCATAAAACGGGCACAAGTTATGGTTCACGCGATGCATGGGTGTTAGCAAGCAATAAAAAATACACTTTCGGCATCTGGGTTGGTCAACCCGATGGTTCTTTTTTATTAGAAAACACTGGCAGACGCTCGGCGGTTCCATTATTGCGAAAAGTTTTATCAATAGTGCCAACAAACACAAAGCAAACTCCTGAAAAGCCAAACAATGTGACCCTCAAACCTATCTGTTGGCCACTTGGAACCCAAGCCTCTTTACAAGACAAACAGTTTTGTCATAAATCACACAACGCCTATTTGTTAGAAGACAATGCTCCACCTACTTTAAAAGATGCATTGAGCTCAAGCTATTCTTCTGGACTTTTAACCGTAATGCTCGATAAAAACAATCACCAAAGAGTTACTGTAAATTGTTTGCCCGATGCAGTTGAAGAAAAACAATACGCCCTATGGCCACGTGTGCTAGAACCGTGGTTAGCCAAATCCTTACGGCGTTCGAAAATTCTGCCACCCTATAGTGATGCCTGTAAAATTCACCAATCAAGTAGCCAATTGAGATTGTCGGGCGTGCATGATTTTGCTATTCTGTACCCAGAAGTTGGGAGCGAAAAAATGCCAGATGTACAAATAAAATTGGAAGGTGCCAATGGACAGGTCTACTGGTTTGTCAATGGCAAGTTGAAAGAAGCAAGCACAAGCATCCTGAATTTATCCGCACTAGAAGCCAGTAAATACCACGTGAGTGTGATTGATGCCAGTGGCAATTTTGCCGAAATACATTTTGAAGTAAAACACTAACTCTTTGTGGGATTTTTACATGTTTTGGTGAAATTTAGGCGGTTTAAACAAAAAATTTAAAAAAAAATCATCATTTAGTGTGTTTGCTCTAGAACTTATCCCTATTATGCATTCTATCGAAACAAAGATTAGGTTTAACAACCTGTATTTAACAACTTAAAAACAACTTAAAAGGTAAATATTATGAAAAAGAATGTATCAAATGAAATCAAAAGCACAATAAATAACTTATGGCTAGCTGGTCTTGGTGTGGCTTCTTTAGCACAAAAAGAAACAGTTAAAGTTTATGACTCTCTAATTAAAGAAGGTAAAACTTTTGAAAAAAGAACCAAGAAAGTCACAAAAGAAGTCACGACTAAAGCAGAAAAAAGATTCAATTCAATCCGCAAAATGGCTGACAAACAAATTGATAAAGTTGAAAACTTGTTTGAAAGCAGAATCGAAAATGTTTTAAAAAGATTGGACGTTCCTTCTGTGAAAGACATCAAGACTTTATCAACAAAAGTAGAAACTTTAGTTAAAGAAATCAAAACTTCAGCTAAAAAAGTAGCTTAAAACTAAGTTCCCAAACCTCGATTGGTTTGATGGCTAACCCGAATATTTCATAACAGAATGGAATTTATGGACAAAATAGCAAAATAGGTTGGATAAAATCACTAAAGACCTAGTCATTCTTAGGTCTCTAGTGATTTTATTCAAGATATGAAGCTATTTTTTTCATAAAACCATTGGGTACAAACTGTAAGGGTAACAATCTAGATATAACTTTATGATATTAAACATATAAAGTACCATTTTAAGCTTATGCTATGAAATATTCGGGCTAAATCAGGGAATTTAAAAACGTTGTCCCCTATGTGACCAAGGACGGTTGCATTTTATGATTCATGCCACATATAATAAGGATATTTATTTCAGATTATTATCATGTCCTTATTCGTAACACAAAATGCCGCCAATCGTATCCGTTATTTTCTTGATGAAAACCCACAAGCTATCGGCTTCAAAATTGCCATAAAGAAAACAGGCTGCTCAGGTTGGGGCTATGAAGTTGAACTGGTCGATAAAATACACGCAGATGATTCCGTCTTCAAAGACAAAGGTATTACCCTGATTGCCGACCCAAAAACACTGCAACTCATTGCTGGAACGACAATCGACTACCAAAAACAAGGCATTAATCATGTTTTTGTCTACAAAAATCCGAATGCTACAGGTGAATGTGGTTGTGGTGAGAGTTTTACTACAAGCTAAATCCCCGATAGTTAAAACACAATGATTACAAACTCATAAATCCACGTAACAATTCCGAACGGCTTGGATGACGAAGTTTGCGTAGGGCTTTGGCTTCTATTTGACGTATTCTTTCACGCGTGACGTCAAATTGCTTGCCCACCTCTTCAAGCGTATGATCGGTATTCATGTCGATGCCAAAACGCATACGCAACACTTTGGCTTCCCGCGGGGTTAGACCTTCAAGTAATGAAGTTACGGTATTGGTTAAACCATTGACCGTGGCGGAATCCAAAGGTGATAAGATGTTGCCATCTTCGATAAAATCGCCAAGATGAGAATCTTCGTCATCACCAATTGGTGTTTCCATAGAAATCGGTTCTTTGGCTATTTTGATGACTTTACGAACTTTTTCAACTGGCATTTCCAGTATTTCTGATAACTCTTCAGGTGTCGCTTCGCGTCCTTTTTCTTGCAACAGTTGACGGGAAACACGATTGAGTTTATTGATGGTTTCAATCATGTGCACGGGTATTCTGATGGTTCTGGCTTGGTCGGCGATAGAACGGGTAATTGCTTGACGAATCCACCATGTTGCATAGGTTGAAAATTTATAACCCCGACGGTATTCAAATTTTTCTACCGCTTTCATCAAACCAATATTGCCTTCTTGAATCAAGTCGAGAAATTGCAAACCGCGATTGGTGTATTTTTTTGCAATCGAAATTACCAAACGTAAGTTGGCTTCTATCATTTCTTTTTTGGCTCGTCTGGCTTTGGCTTCGTTGACGGTTATGTTGCGGTTAATTTCTTTTATTTCTGGTATGGTCAACTTGTAACGATGTTCTAAAAATTGCATTTTCTTTTGCAATTTTACAATTTCATCTTTGTAAACTGATAATAAAGTTGCGTATTTGTCTTCTTTAGCAATGATGCCATCAATCCAGCTGGTATCAGCCTCTTTACCAATAAAAGAGCGAATAAATTTACCACGTGGCATACCGCATTGTTCGGTGCATATATTCATGATACGTCTTTCGATGTAGCGAATATTTTCTTGCGCAATCTTCACTTGCATATTGTATTTGAGGTTGAGTCGCGGAGAAAATTTAAACTCAACTAATATTTCAGATATTTGACCAAGGTATTTTTTCTGGATTTCCTGTCCTAAACCCTTGCTTTCGACTGATTTAACAAATTTTTTGTAGATTTTTGTAACGGCAATTAAGCGAGATTTAACCTCAGCTGGATCCAAACCTAAATCGACTTCTTCCTCATCATCGTCATCATCGTCAGCGACATCGGTTGGTTTTTTAACTTTAGGAATGACGGCTTCTTCGTGTGGGTTGTAAATATCAAGTACCACATCCGCCATTTTAAAACCCTCTTCGTCTATTCCTGACAGTTCTTCTATCATGGTTTCGGCAGTTTTTGGGAACTTGGCAATGGCTTCAATGATAAAATGAGCACTGCGTTCGATACGTTTGGCTATGGCAATTTCTTCCTTGCGTGATAATAATTCTACCGAACCCATCTCCCGCATATACATCCGCACAGGGTCGGTTGTGCGACCAATATTGACATCAACTGCTGACAATACTGCCATGGCTTCTTCTGTTGCCGTGTCATCATCGTCTTTTGCTGCTTCGTCATTTAATAATATGGTATCTTCATCAGGTGCTTCATCGTACACTTGAATACCCATATCATTAATCATCTGAATAATGTCTTCGACCATTTCGGTTTCAACAATATCATCTGGCAAATGGTCGTTAATCTCAGCATAGGTCAAGTAACCTTGTTCTTTACCTTTCATGATTAAACGTTTCATTTGTGATTGTGAGTCAATATTTTCTTTCATTTGAACTTCTTGCGTCTGTTCCATATTTTTATCTTTCAGTATTGGATTATTAATGCTGTTGCTTTGTATTGTATAAGGTTTTCGCCTTAGCTAATTTTAGTTTATTCGATTCGACAAGAGTTGAATCAGTTGTTGTTTTTCTTCATTGGATAAACCGTGTTGTGCTTTTTTTTCACGTAAGCGGTTTATTTTATGCTTTTGAATCATTTTTTGGAAATATTTTTTTATGTCTTCGAGCTCAAGTAACAATTGTTCACAATTCAAGCCCAAAGATATGGTTGCTAAAAAACACAAATGTTCATACATTTCATGGTTTCTAAAATTCTCAACCAAACTTGCTGTCTTTATATTGGGATTATAACGGCAATATTCAACAATTTCCGTCAGTAATTTACTACCATTTTGTTTTATTTCTGATATTTCTAAGCTTTCGGGCAAATTTATAACCATTTGCGGGTTGTTAATTAAGATAGCAATAGCTTTACGTATGGGATTCCATTTTTCGATATTTTTGTTGTTTTGTACTTTTGCTTTCAGTTTTAAATCAATTTTGCTGTGGGTTATTTGTTCTATTTCTTGCAGAATAAGTGATTGAAACTGACCTTTTGGTAAGGCATTGAGAAACTTTTTTGCTCGGTCGATAAATTGTGCTTTGCCATCAATGGTGTGTAAATCGACGTGTTGCGATAACCTTTGAATTAAAAAAACACTGTAGGACTGAGCTTGAGCTAACTCTTGGGAAAAAGCCTGTGATCCATAGGCTTTTACATACGAATCGGGATCGTGCTCTTGGGGTAAAAACAAAAACTTAATATTTTTATCATCGCGGTAAACAGGCAGTGCGGTTTTTAGTGCCTTCCAAGCCGCTTCTGTACCCGCCTTATCGCCATCGAAACAAAAAACGACTTCATCATAACTTCTTAATAAGCTGACGATATGGTATTCGCTGGTTGCTGTGCCGAGTGTGGCAACCGCATTTTTGAAGCCTGCTTGGTGCAAGGCAATCACGTCCATATAACCTTCGACAACGATAATGAATTTTTCTTTGCTGTACTTTCTTGCAATATTGTAGCCGTAGAGTTCTTTGCCTTTATGAAACAAGGGCGTTTCAGGAGAGTTGAGGTATTTGGGTTTTTGTTCTGGGTGAATGGCTCTGCCGCCAAAGGCAATGGTTCGCCCTCGCCTGTCGGCAATTGGAAACATCAATCTATCACGAAATTTGTCGTAAACTTTGCCATTGTCTTTGGCGACAATCAAGCCACCTTGCAACAATTCATTTTGCTGATTTTTGTACCGTGATAATAATCCGTCCCAAGCATCGGGTGCATAGCCTATTTGAAATACATTTTGCACTTCTTTTGAGATGCCTCTGGCATTGAGATATTGTTGTGCAATTTCAGATTGTTGGTAACTGTTTTGAAAGAAACGATTGGCATTGTCCATAATTTCATACAGATTTTTTCCTTGTGCAGAGCGATTAAAACCGCCTTGTCTTGGCACTTCCATGCCTACTTTTTGGGCTAAGGTTTCAATACTGTCGACAAAGTCCATGCCTTCAAACTCCATCAAAAAGCCGATGGCAGTACCGTGTTTACCACAACCAAAACAATGGTAAAATTGTTTATCCTGACTGACGGTAAATGATGGGGTATTTTCGGTATGAAATGGGCACAAAGCTTGGTAATCCCTGCCCGCTTTTTTTAAGGTAATTCGTTGCGATATGATATCAACTATATCAAGTCGGTCGATTAATTGATCAATAAATTCTGATGGAATTTTCGACATGAGCTAGTGGAGTTGAGCTTTAATTATTTCACCATGCACATCCTTGTGCTTGGTGTTAAAATCTTGCAGCGGTAAGTTTAAGCTTGCAATAAGGCTTTGATTTTTTGACTAACAGCACCCATGTCGGCACGACCCGTAATTTGTGGTCGTAATATGCCCATAACTTTCCCCATATCCGCCATACTACTTGCGGCTGTTGAGGTAATGACATTTTGAATGAGCTCTGTCAGTTCTGTCTCAGACAGTTGTTCTGGCAAGTATTTTTCTAGTACGCTGATTTCATAGAGTTCTTGGTCTGCTAAGTCTTGGCGAGCAGCATCCACATACATCTTGGCAGAATCTTTTCGTTGTTTCACCATCTTAGTGACAATAGAAACAATATCGTCATCCGATAATTCTTTGCGTTCATCGACTTCAACCTGTTTGATTGCGGCGGTCAGTAAGCGAATGGTTCCCAATCGCTTTTTGTCCCTCGCTTTCATGGCTGTTTTCATGTCCGCAATTATGTGTGCTTTAGAAGTCATAACTTATTCAAACAAAAGATTAATACATGCGTTTACGCATTCTTTGACGACTGGCTTGGCGTTGGGTACGCTTAACCGCAGCGGCACGTTTTCTTTTACGCTCTTGAGTTGGTTTCTCATAAAATTGTCTTTTACGAGATTCGGCTAATGTTCCGGCTCTTTCACATGAACGTTTGAAACGTCTTAGGGCAATATCAAATGGTTCATTGTCCCTTACTTTTACGCTTGGCATTATTTACTTTCTCCAAATTCTTAGGATTACAAAAAGGCGAGTATTTTAACTGAATTGCGGCAAATGACAAACAAATGTTTATGATTTTTGTGATAAAAGGCGTTAAAATAGACGTTTTTCCGACAAAACTATCAAATGTCACTGCAAAAACGCTTCAATTCCGTAACAAACCGCATTAACCATGCCTGCCAATCTCGTTTGGATTCTGATTCTGCTTTGTCACAGGTAAAATTACTTGCGGTGAGTAAAAAGCAATCACTAGAAAAAATACAAGCACTTTATGCCTTGGGACAAAGAAAATTCGGTGAAAGCTACTTGCAAGAAGCCTTGGTTAAAATTCAAAAATTAAACGACTTGTCTATTCAGTGGCATTTCATTGGACCAATACAATCCAACAAAAGCAAACACATTGCTGCCAATTTCCATTGGGTACAGTCGGTTGCTTCACTCAAAATATTACAACGATTAAACCGACACAGACCCAAGGAAATGCCGCCTTTAAATGTTTTATTGCAACTAAAAGTTGGTGATGAAGCCAGCAAAAAGGGCTTAAGTGCTGAACAACTACTAGAATTATGCCAACAACACAGCGATTATACCCACATAAAAATTCGTGGTTTAATGGCGATTCCACCGCCAAGTGATGAATTTGATGTGCAACTTTTTCAATTCCAGCAATGCCATAAGCTTTACACACAAATGCAAAAAATAATAAGTGTTGATACCTTATCTATTGGCATGAGCAACGATTTGGAGGCTGCTATTGCCGCAGGCAGCACCATGGTCAGAGTTGGTAGTGATTTATTTGGTGCACGCCAATAATGCCAAAGACAGCTATTGATAAATACCTGACTCACTATGCTGAGCCAGAAATAGGTGGTTTGCAGCAAATAAGTTCACGCTATCAGTACGCTTTAGTTGTGCCCATTTGTAATGAATCCACTGACTGCCTAAAAACTATTTGCCAAGCGATAAAAACACAGCATTTACTTATCATTGCGATTGTCAATTCACCCACGCCACACGAAAACCGTCGAATTTGGCAAAAAAACAACCAGCAATGGATACAGTCCCTACTCAAGAACAGCACCAACCATTTAAAAATAAATGCTCGCACTACCTTATTGAACTGCCCAAATTTTCATGATGTATTACTCATTGACCGCAATAGCTTCGGTAATCAAATTGCTTGTAAACAAGGTGTAGGATTGGCTCGAAAAATAGGGGCAGACTGTGCCTTAAAATTGTTCCAACTCGATAAAATCAAACAACCGTGGATTTTCTCGACCGATGCCGACGTTAGCTTACCGAAAAATTATTTTGAGCTTGAGCTGTCAAAATTTACCGCAAACAGCGCCATTGTTTTGGATTTTGTGCATCACAGCACTGATGCACACATGAAAAAACTGCAATTTCTTTATGATTTTAAAATGCGTTATTATCTCGCAGGCATTGTTTATGCGGGCAGCGGATACCAGTATATCCCGCTTGGCAGCACCGTAATCATTGCCATGACAAGTTATGCACAGGTTCGAGGCTTTCCCAAGAAAAATGCCGCCGAAGACTTTTATCTATTAAATAAGCTCAACAAGACAAAAGCGATACATTATAATATACAAAACTGTCGCATCACGATTCAAAGCAGATTTTCTAACCGAGTTGTATTTGGCACAGGTCCTGCTTTAACGGCCATTGTGGCATTGGAAAAGCCGATGGATTACCCATTTTATCATCCAAACTGCTTTATTATGTTAAAACAATGGCTGCAATTTTTAAGTTCTTTGTGGCAAGAAAAACTCATTATCACACCACCACAAGAGACCCTATTAGCAGAATTATACCATCATCTTAACTGCCACATAGTTTTTAACAAATCAAAACCACAAATAACTTCACAACAAAGATGGACGCAATTCGTCCACCAATGGTTCGATGCTTTTCGCACCCTCAAAGCGATACACTTTTTTCATAAAAAATTCAAACCATTAACCATCCAGCAGTTGTTAAATCATCCCAGTTTTGCTAAAGTGAACAATCTTTCATTACAAACTTTTTTAGAAAATTTATGGCTAAATTAAAAGCAGCACTTATTCACATCACAATATCAATTTTTTTATTGGGCATACTCTATTATATTATAGCTGTCATTTGGTATCCAAAACCTTTTTTCTCAATTGCAAGCGTGATTCAACCAATGAAACTTTTAGTCATGGTAGATGTCATCATTGGACCTATGCTTACTTTCATCGTTTATAAAAAAGGCAAGAAAAGTTTGATGTTTGACCTTACGGTGATTGCGATATTACAAATTTCTGCTTTAGCCTATGGTATCTATACTATTGAACAAGGTCGTCCTGCAATAATTGTCTATAAAAATGAAAAGCTTCACTATGTCAACACAAAGTTTTCTAAAAACAAACAAGTAAAAGACCCCAACATACACTTAAAACTTTTTGCAAGACCACAAATGGGCACCTTGCCCAATACAGGAAATTTAGACATATATTCCGACTATGAAGACATTAAAGCGGTCAAAGATTTCAAACTTGAATGGTTGCCCCATAGCCTAACAACTGAAAACATGAAAGCCCAATTTAAGTCAAAAGCCGATGAAATAGAAGCCCTCAATAACAAATACAAAGATGACAAAATTGTATTTTTTTTACTAAAAAACCAAATGGCGAGCTATTACGTGGTCTTCTCAACAACACAAAATAAAATAATTGATAAGTTACACTTTTAAAACTTAGGATACGATAATGGTGCTCCTTTACACTCCAGAACCCGAACTCGGTAGAAAAATGCCCGACTTTAACCTTTTAGGAACCGATGGCAATTTTTGGAATTTACAAAAATGCATGGGTGATAAAGGTTTGGTTGTTTTATTTATCTGCAATCATTGTCCTTACGTCAAGTCGATTGCCGACAAAATAGTCAAAGATGCGTTGAGTATGCAAAAATTTGGCATTAATACCGTTGCCATTATGTCGAATGATGCCAATGATTATCCTGAGGATTCTTATAAAAACATGCAAAAAGTCGCTTTGCAAAAGAACTACCCTTTTCCTTATTTGCTAGATGAAACGCAAGAGATTGCCAAAGCCTATGGTGCGGTATGCACACCTGATGTGTTTGGATTAGACCACGCAGCTGTGTTGCACTATCGTGGAAGAATTGACGCATCGGGTCGTGAGACGGTGCAAGATTTGCCACGAGATTTGGTCAATGCCATGCGTGAATTAGCACAAGACGGCACTATCAGTAGTGAACAAATTCCCTCAATGGGCTGTTCCATCAAATGGATGAACACATAATTTTATGACAAACCAGTACCAATCCAGCGACATTGAAGTTTTATCAGGTCTTGATCCTGTAAAACGCCGACCAGGCATGTATACCGATACTTCTCGTCCCAATCATCTCATTCAAGAAGTGGTGGACAATTCCGTCGATGAGGCCTTAGCAGGTCACGCAAAAAACATTAAAATCTCATTGCAGGCAGATGGTTTTATTGAGGTCGCAGATGACGGCCGAGGAATGCCTGTTGACATTCACCCCGAGGAAGGCATCAGCGGTGTCGAACTCATCTTAACCAAACTACATGCTGGTGGTAAATTTTCCGATAAAAACTATGCCATATCTGGCGGACTGCACGGTGTTGGTGTTTCGGTAGTCAACGCTTTAAGCAAGCGGGTAGATGTTTGGGTTAAACGCGAAGGCAAGGAATTTCATATCGCCTTTGAAAATGGTGAAAAAGTCTCCGATTTAACCGAAACGGGTACAGTTGGGCAACGCAATACGGGTACGCGGGTACGATTTAAGCCTGATAGACAATATTTTGATACCTTACAACTCTCCATCCGCAAACTAAAAAGATTATTAATCGCCAAAGCCGTCCTAAGCCCAGGATTAACAGTCGAATTTATCGACGACAACAACAAAGACTATGAAAAATGGTTTTTTTCCGATGGCTTGGCTGAATATTTCTTAACGGCTCTCAATGAAGCAGAAATCATACCACCTGACGGTTTCCAAGGCAGCCAGAGCGTGGATGGTGAAATTGTTGATTGGATTTTATGTTGGAAACCCGATGGTGAAGTGTTCGCCGAAAGCTACGTCAACCTTATTCCAACTGCTCAAGGCGGCACGCATGTCAACGGCTTACGCACAGGCTTAACCGACTCCATACGAGATTTCGCCCAAGCTCACAATCTTTTACCACGTGGTTTAAAGCTTGCCCCTGATGATGTGTGGGATAAGGTTTGCTATGTTTTGTCGGTCAAAATGAAAGACCCGCAATTCTCAGGTCAAACCAAAGAAAGATTATCCTCACGCAGTATTGCTTCGATTGTTGCCAATGCGGTTAAAGATTCTTTTGTTTTGTGGCTCTCTCAGAATGTAGCATTGGCTGAACAAATCGCCAACCTTGCCATCGAAAAAGCACAAAATCGACTGAAAAAAAGTAAAAAGGTGGTACGCAAAAAAATCACCTCAGGTCCCGCTTTGCCAGGAAAACTTGCCGATTGCAGTTGCCAAGACCCAATGATGGGCGAAATATTTTTGGTCGAAGGTGATTCGGCTGGTGGTTCTGCTAAGCAAGCACGCAACCGCGAATACCAAGCGATCATGCCTTTGCGTGGCAAAATATTAAACACATGGGAAGTTGAATCTTCCTCGGTAATGGCATCGCAAGAAGTGCATGATTTGGCTGTTGCCATGGGCGTTGATCCTGGCAGTTCCGACATATCAGGACTGCGATATGGCAAGGTTATTGTCTTGGCTGATGCCGATTCTGACGGGTTGCATATCTCGACTTTATTGTGTGCCTTATTTTTAAGACATTTTGAAGCCTTGGTCAGGGCTGGTCATATTTTTATTGCCATGCCGCCATTGTACCGAATTGATGTCGGCAAACAAAAATTTTATGCCCTAGATGGCAGTGAGCGCGACCAAATACTCGACAGAATTGAAAGAGACAAGCTTAAAGGCAAAGTCAGTGTGACCCGTTTTAAGGGTTTAGGAGAAATGAATCCATCGCAATTAAGAGAAAGTGCGATTGACCCTGATACTCGGCGACTGCTACAATTAAATATAGAACAAAACGATTCAACTTATGAAATGATGGATATGCTTTTATCGAAAAAAAGAGCCGCTGATAGAAAATCATGGCTACAAGACAAAGGTGATTTAGCTACCGTTTAAATACCACCCAAATCACGATAGAGTAATAACGACTAAGAGAACAAATATGACAAAATACAGAATTGAAAAAGACAGCATGGGGGAATTACAAGTACCCGTTGATGCTTTATATGGAGCCCAAACCCAACGAGCCGTCAACAACTTTCCCATCAGCGGACTCACCATGCCACGTGAATTTATCCGAGCATTAGGGCTGATTAAAGAATCCGCTGCAAACGTCAACCATTCCTTGGGCTACATGGATGAAAACATCGCTCAAGCTATTATTGATGCCGCACAAAAAATACAATCAGGGCAATTCGACCAGCACTTCCCTATTGATATTTTTCAAACAGGCTCAGGCACTTCCTCTAACATGAATTGCAACGAAGTCATTTCCCACCTCGCCAGTTCAACCACTCTGCAAGTTCATCCCAACGACCATGTTAATATGGGACAAAGCTCCAATGATGTGGTACCCACAGCTATCGCTATTAGCTCGGTTCTCAATGTTCGGGAAAAATTACTGCCCGCATTAGAACATTGTGAAAATATTTGTCGCCAAAAAGGCAAAGAGCTGCAAGATATCGTCAAAACAGGCAGAACCCACCTTATGGATGCCATGCCCGTTACCTTCACCCAAGAGCTCAACACCTGGGCCGACTTAATCCATCGCAACCACCAAAGAATAAGTGCAGCCACTAAAAGAGTCAGTTATTTGGCACAAGGCGGAACCGCCGTTGGTACAGGCATTAATGCCGATGTGCATTTTGGAGTGAAATTTGCGGCCCAACTATCAGCCAAAACAGGCAGCACCTTTCACAGCATGGACAACAAATTTGAAGGCATCGGCTCACAAGATAATATTGTCGAATTATCAGGACAACTGAAAACCCTCGCTGCCACCATGATGAAAATTGCCAATGACCTGCGTTGGATGAATTCTGGACCCTTAGCAGGCATTGGTGAAATCGCCCTGCCTTCACTGCAACCAGGCAGCAGCATCATGCCAGGCAAAGTTAATCCCGTGATACCAGAAGCCATGGCAATGGTTAGTGCCCAAGTTATGGGTAACGACACAACCATAAGTATCGCTGGTGCTACAGGCAATTTTCAGCTCAATGTCATGTTGCCCGTTATCGCCTTAAATATCTTGCAAAGCATTGAAATACTCGCCAACAGTATTCGTGTATTGGCGGATAATGCTATCAAAGACTTTGTTGTAAACAAGAAAAATGTCGCCCAATCAGTCAATCGCAACCCCATCTTAGTGACCGCTTTAAATGCCAAAATTGGCTACGACTTAGGTGCTAAAATTGCAAAACTCGCCTACAAAGAAGGACGACCCATCATAGAAGTCGCCCTAGAACATACCGAATTAAGCCGTCAAGAACTGGAGAAATACCTTGACCCATTAAAATTAACTTTAGGAGGAATTAACCAATGATAAAATCCACTACCACCAGCCTTATGCTGTGTTTCTTTCTTTTTACTAACATCATGACCTGTGCACAAGCAGGCGAAGCAGATATTAAAAAAATTGACACCAAAGATTTACAAGAAAAAGCTCAGCGTCCAGAAATTGAACAAAACAATGAAATCAAATTTGACGACAGTGTTACTAAGTTTCAGATGCCAAAAATTGAACCTCAAGCAATCACCACCAGCGAAGACCTTGAGCTTAAAAAAACACAAAAACCAAGCAAACCCAAGGTTGCCAAAAAAAGCCACCACAAACCCGTTAAAAAAAGAGTGGTCAAACACAAAGCAAGCACCCATTCAAACACAAGCACGAACAAAAGCACAAAAAAAAGTAAAAGCAAAATTGTCTTAGCTAACCGACCATTGCTACTTTCCCAAATAAAAGAACACGACAAAATCATCATCAAAGATGGCAAACGCAACGTCTACCGTCGAGCCAAATCTAAAATCATCAAATACATCTACAACAACCCAGTTCCCGTTGACTCAAGCAGTATAAAAATAAACAAAGATGGCAGTTTTTACGTAACCAATAAAGCCCGATTTATTGCCGACTCAAAAGCACTGAAAAAAGCCCCAAAAACACAGGCCATCGCTCAAAAAAGCCAAGCCAGTGAAGAACTCGCTCTGAACATCAGTGGCAAAGACAAACAAACCCGATTAGAAATAGAACAAAAATACAACCATGGTAAAACCATAAAAAAAGAAATTTTACTCAAAAATTTAAGGAAAAATGATGAGATTTACATCGTCAAAGGCGTTCAATTCGTGCTACGCAAAAAGAAATCAAGCTCGGGCATGTTCAAATATTGGTTGATTGAAAAGATTAACGAAAGTAACGCCGCTTTACAAAAAATCAAAAACAACAAATACAAAGTCACCAGAGCTTACTTGCCAGATTGATGCCTTTATCTCATTACAAAGCCGTATTTTTTGATTTGGATGGCACCTTGATTGATTCCGCCAAAGACCTGCATTTTGCCATCAATAAGATGCTGACCAAAACAAATAAAAACACAGTAGAACTGACGGAAATCAAACATTGGATAGGCAATGGCACGCTAAAATTAGTGCAAAGAGCCCTGCTTCGGGTCAATAATGGACAACACGCCCCAAGTGACACTGAAATTCAACACAGTTTTCATCTCTTTTCACGCTACTACAGGGAATGCGTCGGTGAATACAGCACCCTGTTTCCCGCCGTCAAGGAATTATTGGTATCGCTTTTGAAAGAAAAGACAAAAGTAGCCTGCATCACCAATAAACCTTTAGAGTTTACCGAATCCTTATTGCAACAAAACATGATAAGTCAATTTTTCTCAGTCATCTGTGCGGGTGATAACGTCACTTATAAAAAACCAGACCCGTGGCCGTTAAGACATGCCGCCAAAAAGTTCAACATCGACCTCAGTCAATGCCTTATGATAGGTGACTCACAACACGATATCGCCGCTGCTAAATCTGCACCCTGCGATGTGATTGCCGTCAGCTATGGCTACAATCACGGACAAGACATCGCCCTATCCAAACCCAATAGAATCATAGACAGCTTGGCCGAACTGATGTGATTTATCGGTTTTCACATATCCACCTGATTCGATTAGCTGGGCTCTTTATTTGGCTCAGTCAATCCATTCCACTTGTTCTCAACAATAGCTGGCAAGATTCACAAAGCTATCTTTGGCTCATCTCCCACATTAGCTTTGGTATAGGCTTTCTTCTTCTGACCAAACACCTTGGACACAAAAAACCAAACTTTGATGATTGGGTCTTATTATTTGCCATGATAGCGGTCATATTTATCATCAACTGGTCAACCAATAGTATCAGCGGCATCTTTTACGCCTTAATCATCGCCATATTACTACCATGGATAATGCCAGTAAAAAAAGGCGTGCTGATTCTTTTGCTACAAAGCTTCGCCATTGGATGGCAACTTTTTACGGGATTGCCCGTTTCACAAGAAGTCGAAGAAAGCCAATTACAAAATATTATATTTTTACTGTTCTTATTTGGGCTGACGGCATTCTCCTATGTAATGTCGTTGCTAGGCTCACGCCAACAACTGGCTAAAGAAGAATTACGAAAACTCA
Organism: uncultured Alcanivoracaceae bacterium; assembly: GCA_964594435.1. Taxonomy (GTDB): domain Bacteria; phylum Pseudomonadota; class Gammaproteobacteria; order Xanthomonadales; family Marinicellaceae; genus NORP309. Next base: position 16,265 of record CAZQMH010000002.1, on the reverse strand, counting down.
ACTCAGAACTTCGAGCGACACAAGTTCTGCTAGCCGATAGCTCTCGCATTAACGAACGCTTACGTATTTCACGTGAACTGCACGACCTTATTGGTCACCATTTAACGGCATTAAGCCTCAACCTCGAAGTTGCCACTCATATCACCGATGGCAAAGCCAAAAACCATGTCAAAAAAGCCCAAGGTATCGCACGCCTACTGTTAAGCGATGTTCGTGATGTGGTCAGTTCTTTCAGAAATTCTGGCAATATCAATTTTTCCCAAGCCATTGGCGAGCTTATTAGCGGCATTCCACGACTCAACATTCATCTTACAATTGATGAAAATTATACCGTTGATGAACCCAAACTTGCCCAAAGCATGCTCAGATGCACCCAAGAACTTATCACTAATTGCATAAAACATGCCCAAGCAAACAATCTTTGGCTTGAATTTTCCAAAGACAATGATACCATAAGCATAAAAGTAAAAGACGATGGTATTGGACACAGCAAATCTATCACCGAAGGCAACGGTCTAACAGGCATACGTGAACGTGTCAAACACCACAATGGTACAGCACAAATAATTCCTCAACCACAAGGATTTGCTGTAGAAATAATATTTAAAATAGGATAATTTATCATGATAAACGTCTACCTTGTTGACGACCAAAATCTGGTTCGTCAAGGTGTAAGGGCACTACTAGAACTCGCCGAAGGAATAAACGTCATTGGCGAGGCAGAGGGTGGCAAAACAGCAATTGAAAACATCCCAATCATCAAACCTGACGTGGTACTATTAGACATGAGAATGCCCACCATTTCAGGGCTAGATGTGCTCAAACAATTAAACAAACAAGACCAACTTCCTCCCACTATTATTCTCACCACTTTTGATGATGACGATTGGGTGCTGGCTGGCATCAAAGCAGGAGCCAAAGGCTATTTGCTCAAAGATGTGCCCTTAGAAGACTTGGTTGATGGTATTAAAAAAGTTGCCAATGGAGAAACACTGGTTCGACCACAAATAACCAAGAAAATCATCAGTGGCGTTGAAGACCTAAAAAATGATTTTATGAGTTTTGAAATCCCCGACCCATTAACCACAAGAGAAACCGAAATTTTACGACTCATGGCAGGCGGCCACAGCAACAAAGAAATTGCAAACTCACTATTTGTCGCAGAAGGCACCGTGAAAAACCACGTTTCAAACATTTTATCTAAAATAGGCGTTCGGGATCGCACCCGAGCCGTTTTAAAAGCCATAGAATTAGGATTAATCTAATATGAAAAATAATTTTACCATTAGTCGAGTACTGAATGATGCCTACAACGAAATCGCAAACAATATAGGCTTTTATTTACAATTATCACTGATATATTTAGTCAGCTTTTTTGTCCTGGGATTTATTTTAGGCATCCTTATGGCAACTGGAATTAAAGCACTAATTTATGTTTTTGGCATCATTAGTTTTGTCTATTTGACCATGAAACTCGCCATTATCGTCCATCAAGCCGTGTTATTAGATGATTACCGATTGGCGAAGATTTTTTCTTGGCAAAGCTATGACAAAAAATACCTCGCCAATGTATTTGTGCTGGTATTGATGATGATTATCTTTTTTAGCATTTTGTATTTTTTTATTCAATTGCTCGGTGCTTCCAAAGGATTACTCACCACCTTCATTCTCATAGGAATGATAACCCTAGGCATAGTTTTTTCACGCTTAGCACCCATCTTTGCAGATGCAGCAATTGATGGAAATTTAAAATTTAATGAAGTATGGGAAAAAACCAGCCACTACAAAGGCAGTTTGTTTGTGCTTATTGTTATTGTTCCTGGCGGATTAGAAAAGATTATAAATCTCATACCACAAACAAGTCTCTTATTCGTGTTTCTGAATGCCTTTTTTTTAATGTTTGTAGCTTTTTTTCAAATCGCCATCATCTCACATTCTTATAAGATTATTTTTGAAGAAAACGAAACCCAAGAAGACGGAACTTTTTTGATGTAACCCAAAATTATGATTTTACCCAAATCCCGATAGTAAATCGCAATAAAGAGCACAAGCCATTGACGCGCATAAAGATTTTTGACGATTTCTTAGGTGTATTAAGGGCTTGTACTCGTGTGTGATTTTCTATATCGGGATTTTGGCCTATTGTTTTTGGGCGTGGTAAGTGTCTCTTTCATAATAGCCAAGCGGGTCTTGTTCCCAGTCGGTGAAAAATAGCACACGTTTGCCATCAGGGCTGACGCCACCTAGTGAGTTCATGGTATTGCCTTGGGCATCTGTTGAGCGGGTATGAGTTTGGGCAAAACGATTGACCACATGCAGGCTCATGTCGGCAAAATTGATTCGCAGGGCATAGACTTCACGGTAGCCTTCTTCTTTGTTGCTCAAATAACACCAGCCAGGACGTTGGTAATTGCGACAGGAAATGTGTCCGCCATTGTATTTGTCGGGCAACAGTTGATGACGATAAACACTCACTGGTTCGCCATCGGCAAATTTTTGTAAGCGGTAGACCCACACGCCAATGTTTGCTCCGTATTCGTATTGTACCCAGACTTCTTCACCATTTTGAGCAATGCCTATATCGCCATGCCCTGCACTTGATGCCAGTTGCCCGATGTAGTTTAAGTTCATGTCGTATTGCCTGATGGTATCAGCCGTGTTGATGAGAATATGGTTTGCCAAAGGGGAAACACTTATCCAGTCAAAGACTTGTGCTGGAGGATCAAGCCATTCGATAAAAGCATTACCATTAGTGCCATCAAAATCTTTTTGGGCCATAACATTGTCATTGGCTTTGTCGTAGACGATTGCGGTTAAATAGTTTTGCCCTGTTTTTCTGGCAGCAAAGACGACAAAGTTGTCATCGAAGGAGATATTGCCTTCAAATTTGCCAAGTGAAAATAGTTCATAATTTCCAGCAAAATTATGGATTGGTGTGGCTGGATAGCTAATTAATTGGTTGGCTCTGTCAATTGTGCCTTTCCAAAACTGTCCATTGGTGCCAGATAAATAGACGCCATAAAAAACATTAGGGTCGATGGTTGACCATTTCCGTTCATTTAAAGCACCATTGATATTATACAAATCTCCAGTATCCCATGTATCTGTGGTTAAAGGATAATTGCCGCTGGGGGTTGTGAGCGGTATTTCTTGAAAGGTATTGGCATCATAAATACGGTAATTCATACGAATCATGCTCATATCGGCATTCCATGCTTGGGTTTTTGGATAGGGCTGATGATTGCCTCGTGGTCTATTAATATTCCATGTGCCATTATAGATGTCTTGCTGCAAGGCTCTTTGCGTCATGCGGGTGATGGTTGTGCCATATTCTGCATCGGTGCTTGAAGCGAGTAAGGCAGGTTGCGGGGTGGCATTATTGGTTGGATTAGCGGTTAATTTACTTGCATTGGGATAACCTTTAATGTCACAAAAGTCTATATTGTAGGTGGTGAAAATGACACCATTACAAGGATAGGTCACATTGGCATCGCCACGTGGAAATACGGTTTGTATGCCATTACCATCGGCATAAGGGTCATCATTTCCTACCTCAAGCGCGGCATGGTGAGCTGTCATGTTATTGCTGTCAACAAACGTGTATTCCATCAAAGCATCCAGTGCCACCAATATGACCTGTTTGCTGGGATAATCGACGGTATAAGGTGCATTATCATAAGGATAATAATGATCAAGTGCGGCATCATTATAGACTTGGTAATCTTTTTTGTTGTTGGCAATGGATTCAAGCATATAATATTCAGTCAATGGGATACGTGGATCGGTGGCATTGACGCTATTAAAACCACCGATGCCATATTGTTGAATAACGGCGTTGGTATTGTTGGGCAAGTTTTGCATATCCGCTTGCATCATATCAAAGGCAAACCACGGCTCGATAGCAAACAGAAAACGACCACTGCTACCATAATTATACGGAGCTTTGCTGTAAATATCCAAAATCCCAAAGGTGTGCCCACCACCTAAGGAATGACCAATAACGCCTATTTTACTGGTATCCAATAGTGGATTAATTGCCGCATCATTTATCATGGCATCATAATCTGTCACTTGCGTTGATGGATGCCAGTGAGTTTTGTCTTTGGCATAAATAACGGCGACGCCATGACTGGCAATAAAACTCATCATGGTTTTGTAACGGTCAGGGTTTGAGTTGCCCCAGCCTGGTGAAAAAAATACTACGGGTACCTTATTGGCGGCAGTGGCATCACTGGGGTAGAAAATGGTGGTTTCAGAAGCAGCCTCATAATAGTTTGAGATATTATGTGTACCCGCTTGCCCAAATGGCGGTTCAAATCCATCATAGAAAATCATGTCATTTTGGGCGTGACTTAAAAAGCTGAATACTATTAAAATTAGTGCTGAAATACGGTAAATTGTCTTCATTTTTTTATGCCTTGGTTCGATACCACCAGTTTAACAAAAAAACCGTATTTTTCTCTGCAACTGGTGTAAACAAATGTTAAATACAGTGAAAAAACGAGCATTTGCTCGAAAATTGATAACTGCGTCACATATTGCTCAGTGTAACTTACCAATAATTGTCCGTAACGTGTCAAAGGCAAAGTCTATTTGTTGTTTCTTAATTACCAAAGGCGGTGATAAGGCGATGGTATCACCTGTGGTGCGAATCAATAAACCAGCATCATAGGCTTTTAAGAAAGCCTCAAAGGCTCGGGCAGTAGGAGCACCTGCACGTGGTTGCAGTTCTATGCCTGCGATTAATCCCAAATTTCTCAAATCAATAACCAAGTCCAAGTCCCGCAATGAATGTACTTTTGCCTGCCAGTAATCCGATAATTCCGCCCCGCGCGTCAATAAACTTTCTTCCTCATAGGTATCTAATGTGCCAAGAGCCGCCGCACAAGCCATAGGATTGCCCGAAAAGGTATAACCGTGAAAAAATTCGATGGCATTATCAGGACCCGTCATAAAAGTATCATAAATTTTATCTGATGCAAACACCGCTCCCATAGGAATAACACCGTTAGTTAAGCCTTTGGCAGTGGTGACAATATCAGGCTGAACACCAAAATAATTCACCGCAAAAGGCGTGCCTAAACGTCCAAAACCAGTAATAACTTCATCAAAAATAAGCAAAATGCCGTGTTCATCGCATATCTGACGTAAGCGTTCCAAATAGCCTTTGGGTGGCAATATCACGCCAGCCGAACCAGCCAAGGGTTCGACAATAACCGCAGCAATAGTCGAGGCATCGTGCAATTCCACCATGCGGATTAAATCTTCGGCATATTCCGCTCCATTTTGCGGCAAACCTTTTGCAAAGGCATTGCCTTCAATATTATGCGTATGACGCATATGGTCAACCCCTGTCACCAATGCCCCAAACATTTTGCGATTGGCAGGCATCCCACCAACACTCATGCCGCCAAAATTCACCCCATGATAACCTTTTTCGCGTCCAATCAAACGAATACGCTGCCCTTCACCACGGGTGCGATGGTACGCAATCGCCATTTTTAACGCGGTTTCCACCGATTCTGAACCCGAATTGGTAAAAAACACCTTGTTCAAATCACCAGGCATCAAATGAGCCAAGCGTTCAGCCAGTTCAAATTGTTTCTCATGTCCCATTTGAAAAGCAGGAGAATAATCCAACTCACCCGCTTGCTTGCGAATCGCCTCGATGATGCGAGGACGATTGTGACCCGCATTGCAGCACCACAGCCCTGCGATACCATCAAGTAATTTTCGTCCATCTGTTAGGGTGAAATACATGCCATCGGCACTCTTAACCAAGCGAGGGTTTGCTTTAAATTGACGGTTTGCCGTGAATGGCATCCAATAGTTTTCTAGGTTTCTTTTTGTCATCTTTTTATTATCCATCAGAGTGTGTAATTATGCAACTTTTAGGAAAAATTATTTTAAAACGACTGCCGTGCTTGATTTCACTCAGGATAACAAGTTCTGCATGGTGATTGTCGCAAATTTGTTTAACGATGGCCAAACCCAAACCTGTTGAATTGGTGTTTTTATCAGCAGAATTATCGACCCGATAAAAACGCTCACTCAAATGCGGGATATGTTTGGCAGCAATACCAGCACCTGTATCACTTATTTCTAAAACCGCTTGCTGTTTTTGTCGGTACCACATAAGGGAAACGTGCGTGCCAGCAGGCGTATGAACAACAGCATTATTTAACAGATTTAGAACAACGCTGGTTATTTCGTTGCTATTGCCACGAATGGATAAGGACGAGTCAATATTGGCACTGAATTTATGCCGCTTTGCATTGGCAGCATGCTTGACATCGTTTAAGAGGCTATTGAGCAAATTTGGCATGACAATCGTCGCATGATTGTCTTCCATATAACGTTCGTGTTCGATAGTGGATAACTTTAACATATCATTAATAATTTTTTCCATCCGCAGAGCTTGCTGCAGGGATTGGTCAATTTGTGGATGCCAAATTGCGGGCATATCCCTTGCGTTTTGTAACATTTCTAAATAACCAGTGATAACAGTCAAAGGCGTGCGCAGCTCATGCGAAGCATTATCGACGAATGCCTTGCGTGATTTGCGAAGAGCATCTTGTTGAGAAATATCTCGGGCGACAAGCAAAAAACGTTTGCTTGATAATTTCACCAGTTTTACATGGATTTTTCGTTGCACATCGTGCGGATGCGTCATTTTTACATCTGAAGTGCCTTTTTCATGCTCAAGTAACTCGATAAACAGCGGATCACGGACGATATTGCTGATTTTCATGCCCACATCCGTTTGTTGCACGCCTAAAATTTCATAAGAAATCGGGTTGACCCAATTTATCTCATGCTTTTTATTGAGAATGATGGTGGCATAAGGCAGAGCTTGAGCTGTGCGGTTAAATTGGTTGAGTAATAACTTGTTGCGTTTTTCTATCTTTCTGTTTTTATTTCTATTGTGCAAAATTAAACGAGCAAAATCTTCCCAAATACCGTGGTTTTGTGGCAGGTGATTGGGCTGTGCTCCATTTTTATACCAGCGATAAAAATAATACAACTCCACCCATTTCCAAATGATATAAACCAGCATCCAAAGTAAAAAACTCAGCTGCCATTGGCTGGTCACCAATCCTGTAACTGTAGCCACAACAAAAAAAATAATGGCATAAAATTTTTCAAATTTATAAGCAGATTTGTGCATAAAGTCCATTGTACTCAAATAGCGAGCCTATCCGTAGTAAAGTATTGAAAATAACCCAAGTAATTGCCATAATAAGCGTTATTTTGCAAGAGGTTTAGCATGAATGCAACCGAACTATTAACCAGCCGACGTTCTGTTTTGTCCAAAAATTTACAAGCACCAGGCCCAAATACCGAACAACTGGCAACATTGCTCCAAATAGCTACCCGTGTACCAGACCACAGAAAGCTCGAACCGTGGCGATTAATCATTATACAAGGACAAAAACGCTTGCAACTGGGTAAGAAATTCTGCCAAATTCGCCAACAAGAATGCACTTTAAGTGACGAACAAATAAAAGCAGAAATAAACCGCTACAACCACGCACCACTGGTAATCGTGGTGGTTTTTTCACCAAAACAACATAAAACGCCAGTTTTTGAGCAATTATTATCCTGCGGAGCCGTCTGTCAAAACATTAATTTAGCAGCCTCCGCCTTAGGATTTCACAGCCAATGGGTCACCAACTGGTGCAGTTTCAATAAGCAAGCACAAGCAGAACTAGGTTTACAAGCACACGAATCAATTGCAGGTTTTATACACGTAGGAACCGCTCAATGCGTCCCCAAAGACCGACAACGCCCAGATTTAACTGAAATTGTCAGTTATTATGGCTGAGCCGCGAAATCCGAGTTTCAACTACTTTCCCTCATCCCAGACAATTAGTCTTGAAAAGAATTAAATTGAACCATATGATAGGGCAACTGTCATAACAAGGTCAAAAATTTAAGTCATGAATATGGAAACTAATATTTCAGAAAACACAGAACACAACGAACTCAACACGATTAGCGAAGCAGCACTGATTTTTCAAAAAGTTAGTGCGTCTTTATCGCAAGAAATTTTTGGGCAAGCCAAACTTATTGATAGATTATTGATGGCATTGCTATCTCATGGTCATCTTTTGGTGGAAGGCGCTCCTGGTTTGGCAAAAACCACCGCGATTAAGGCATTGGCAGATCGCTTGGAAGGCGATTTTAAACGTATTCAATTTACCCCAGATTTATTGCCATCTGACTTGACAGGTACCGAAATATACCGTGCCCAAACTGGCGAATTTGAGTTTCAGCGAGGCCCTTTGTTTCATAACCTTATTTTAGCGGATGAAGTCAATCGTGCACCTGCTAAAGTGCAATCGGCATTGCTTGAGGCGATGGGTGAACAGCAAATCACCATCGGCAGTACAACTTATCCCTTGCCCAAGTTGTTTTTGGTGATGGCAACCCAAAATCCGATTGAACAAGAAGGCACTTATCCCTTACCGGAGGCTCAGTTGGATAGGTTTCAAATGCATGTTGCCATTGATTATCCTGATGCCACAACCGAAAAAGACATTTTGAAACTGGCCCAAGACCGTGACAAGGATGGCTATGAAAAACCCGTCACAGATGCCGCCTATCTCACCCAACAAACCGTGTTTGCTGCCCAGCAACAAGTTTTAAATTTAACGGTAACCGAAAATCTTGAAAATTACATGGTGGAATTAATTTTAGCCACCAGAAATCCAGCAAAATACGACACAAAATTGGCACAGATGATAAATTATGGCGGTTCTCCGCGTGCCACCATAGCATTGGACAGGTGTGCCAGAGCTCATGCTTTTTTACGTGGACGAGACTATTTGTTGCCAGATGATATTCACAATGTTATCCACGATGTTTTACGCCATCGTTTGATACTGAGTTTTGAAGCAGAAGTCGAAGGCATTACGCCTGATGCGATTATCGACAGATTATTAAAAGTCGTTCCCGTTGCTTAAAAACTGGCAAATACTTTCATGAATTCTGCGGTAAAAGTCACAACCAAAGCACTGGTGCAACAACAAGCCCATGCCAAAAGCCTGTCTTTGTCTGGTCGAAAAAAAGCCTCCTCGGCTATTTCGGGCTTACACGATTCGCGATTTCGTGGGCGAGGCATGGATTACCAAGAGTCGCGTGTTTACCAAGCAGGCGATGACATTCGTAATATGGACTGGTTGGTGACCGCTCGCACTGGCACGCCACACACCAAACTTTTTCAGGAAGAACGCGAAAGACCGATTCATATCATCATGGATAACAATAACTCAATGGCATTTGGCACACGGCAAGAATTTAAGTCAGTAACGGCCGCCAAAGCTGGTGCTTTATTAGCTTGGGCGGCGGTAAAAAACGGTGATCGGGTTGGCGTGATGAGTTATGGCAAAAAAGGCATTCATCATGAAAAACCAGTGGGTGGCAAACGTGGTATGATGCGGCTAATTGCCCATTTGGTGCAAGCCGACAGTCACAAACCATTGCTCAATAACCAAACAACAGACAGCAAAACCCAATTGCAAGATGCACTCAAACGCTTACGAAGCATTATTCGCCCTGGTTCTTTGGTCATTATTATCAGTGACTTCTATCATCTGGGTAAAGATGTCAAACGTCACCTCATGCAACTCAATAAACACAATGATGTTTTGGCATTATTTATTGCTGATAAATTTGAAATAAGCCGTCCATTGCCCGCAGCATATGGCATAGATAATGGCACGGGCACTGTTGTTTTTAATGCTAAAAAAAGCAGTGAAGTGCGAAAAATGCAACAAAAACAACACCATCACCTTGATAGCGTTTATGCCAATATTCAAAAATCTGGTGTGCCCGTTATTCCAATCATGACCGATGATAAGCTGCAAGATAAAATCAAACAAGCCATCAAAGCACCAAATGCCGCTTGGTCAAGTTTCAGAAAAGCGTTAGGAGCAGATCAACATGGATAAAACCGCACAAGCTTTGCAACTTCGAGACATCCACTTGCCACACACCAGTCTTTGGCCGTTGGCTCCTGGATGGTGGATTTTGCTTATTCTTGCTCTCGTTGGCTTGTTTTTCCTGATAAAAAAGATACGAAAAATACAAAAACTCAAAGCACTAAATAAACTGATGCAAAATGAACTAGCAAGCATTCGAGAAGCCTACAATCAACATAAAAACAAACAACAATATGCCGCCGATGCCGCACAATTATTAAAAAGATTTGTGCGGCATATCGTCACCGACTCACGAGCCACAGCCCTAACAGGCAAAGCATGGATAAACTATTTGCATAATTTGAGCAAGGGCGATGATTTTAAACAGCACGCACAAACATTAACCCACGGTCAATACCAAAAAAATAGCAATTTTGACGTATCGAAACTAACAGCCAGTTTGAAAAACTTTTTCCCAAAGGCGATTAAAAACGTTGCAAAGCATAAAAGAGGAACAAAAAATGCTTGAGTTTCAATGGTATTTCCTCTTTTTGCTCGCACCTTTGCCACTATTGGTCGCATTCTTGCCTGCCATTAAACAAAGCAGCATGACCACGGTAAAAGTGCCTTTCTTCAACAATCTTTGGCAATCATTAGCACAAGTCAACCAAAGCACCACATGGTGGATGAAACTACTTGCCTTCATCACCTGGTTGGTCTTTTTATCTGCTGTTGCCAAGCCTGTCTGGGTTGGTGATGCCGTTGCCTTACCTGTAAAGGGCAGAGATTTAATGCTTGCCGTTGATGTTTCAGGTTCGATGCAAGAAACAGACATGAAAATAAAAGGTCGTGAAGTCGACCGCTTGACCATGATTAAATATGTGGCAGGTGACTTCATAAAACGACGAGTAGGCGACAGAATTGGTCTCATTTTATTTGGACAACAAGCTTATTTGCAAACACCCTTAAGTTTTGATCGCAAAACCGTCAATAAACTTTTATCTGAAGCCATGATAGGAATTGCTGGCAAAGCAACCGCTATCGGCGATGCCATTGGTTTGGCAGTCAAACGGGTACGCAAAACCACCGACAACAACCGCATACTCATCTTGCTAACCGATGGGCAAAACACCGCAGGTGAAATAGCACCACTAAAAGCGGCAGAACTGGCAAAAAGTGAAGGCTTAAAGGTCTACACGATTGGTATTGGAGCCGATGAAGTCTATCGCCGCACAATTTTTGGCAACCGCCGCATCAATCCATCCTTAGATTTGGATGAAAAAACCTTAACTAAAATTGCCAAGATGACAGGCGGGCGTTATTTTCGAGCACGAAACAGCGAAGAGCTCAATAAAATCTACGCCATGCTCGACAAACTCGAACCATTAGCCAAAGAAGATGAATTTTTTCGCCCAACCACTTCATTGTTTTATCTGCCATTGGCATTATCTGTGCTTTTATTGTTGACATTATTTGGTATCAGGAAATAAGTGATGACAGAATTTTTAGCAACATTTCATTTTATCAGACCATTGGTTTTACTGGCATTGCCTGTATTACTCCTCATCGTTTGGCATCTGCAAAGAAACAGCAGCAAAGATGATGGCTGGGCACAAATTTGTGATGCCCATCTGCTGGATGCTTTGAAGGTCAAATCCGCCAGCAAAGGCAACAACTGGCTGCTATTTTTATGGCCAATCGTGATTTTAGCAACTTTAGCAACAGCTGGCCCTGCCTTTAGGAAACTGCCCACACCCGTCTTAAAAAACCAATCCGCTCTCATCCTCGTGCTTGACGTCTCAAAAAGTATGCTAGCAGATGATTTAAAACCCAATCGTTTAGAACGAGCCAAATACAAAATTGAAGATATTCTTGCCAAACGCAAAGACGGGCAAACTGCACTTCTGGTTTATGCAGGTGATGCCTTTGTCGTGACACCCTTAACCGACGATACAGAAACAATCGCCTTGATGCTAAAGGCCATTAGTCCAGAAATTATGCCAGTACAAGGTTCACGAGTCGATATTGCTCTGCAAAAAGCCAGAGATTTACTCAAACAAGCGGGATATTCCCGTGGAGAAATTGTCTTAATAGGCGACGGAGTGAAGCTTTCATCCAGCCAAAAAATAGCCAAAAAATTAAGCCAAGAAGCGATTAAAGTCTCTGTTTTAGCCGTGGGAACAGCACAAGGTGCACCTATTCCCAGTCAAAACGGCTTTGTCAAAGATGCAAATGGCAAAATTGTTATACCAAAACTGGAAATTGACAAACTGCAACAACTCGCCCAAGCAGGCAACGGACGCTTTAGCCAAATAACCGGCGATTCCAGCGATATTGATTACCTGATTGCTGATAAAGTTGAAAACCAAAACAACAAAGATAACCCAAGCGACCAACAAAAAAACCAGAAACAAGAAAATTTCGGTACCGATAAATATATTGATGAAGGTCCTTGGTTGACCTTGCTGTTGATTCCATTTATGGTTTTAATGTTTCGCAAAGGTTTGCTGTTAGGACTGTTCTTGATTGTTGGCTTGCATGCACCCACACAACAAAGTTATGCTTTTGGTTGGGACGATTTATGGCAAAATGCCGACCAACAGGCAGCCGCAAAAATAAAACAAGGCGATGCCAAAACGGCTTTGGAAATTGCACAATCGGATGCTTGGAAGGCAAGTGCCGCCTATAAAAACAAAGATTACAAGCAAGCAGCAGAACTGTTTAACGGTAAATCTTTAGATGATTTTTACAATCAAGGCAATGCCCTTGCACAAAGTGGCAAGCTCGAACAAGCCATAAAAGCCTATGATGATGCCCTTAAAATAAACCCCAAAGACGAAGACACACTCTACAACAAAGAACAAGTCAAAAAGGCATTGGAAAAACAAAAACAACAACAGCAAAATAAAGATAATAAAGATAACAAAGAGAACAAAGATAAAAAGGACAACAAAGACAACAAAGACCAAAAGAACAATAAGGACAACAAAGATAAGCAAGACCAAAAAGACAGCAAAGACCAGCAAGAAAAAGACAAGCAAGACCAAAAAGATGGCGAAAAACAAGAAGGTCAACAAAATCAAGAACAAAAAGATAACCCTGACCAACAAAAAGAGCAAAAAGAAAAAGACCAAGCCATGAGCGAAGAGGAAAAGAAAAAACAACAAGAAGAAAAAGAAAAACTCAAAAAAGCAGACAAACAACAACAAGAAAAAGATAAAAAAGAACAAGACCAAAAACAGGACCAAAAAGAACAACAAAAAGTAAAACTAACACCAGAAGAAATGGCAGAAAATGCAGAAAAAAAAGAAGCAATCGAACAATGGTTACGCCGAATACCCGATGACCCAGGTGGATTATTGCGACGTAAATTTTATTACCAATACAATCGCCAAAACAACAAACCCGATGAAACGGAGGATTGGTAAATGAACAGACAATTAAAAAACATCACCTACTTTTGCCTTTTAAGCTTGTTATGCCTGAGCCTAAGTACTCAAGCCAGCGTAACTGCGACAGTCGACAGAACAAATATTGTGATTGGCGAAACCTTCACCTTAAAGATAACCATAGATGAAAACAGCAATGAACAACCCGATTTAACAGATTTGGAACAAGTTTTCACCGTTTTGGGAACATCGCAAGCCTCCTCCACGCAGATAATAAACGGCAGTTATTCGGTGAAAAAATCATGGGAAGTTTCACTGATGCCAAAGAGTATTGGACTGCACACCATTCCGCCAATAAAATTAGGCTCACAAATGACCAAAGCCATCAGGATAAAAGTGATGAAATCTGACCCAAACGCCAAGGCGAACGGTGATATATTTATAGAATTTAGTGCCGACAAATCCCAAGCTTATGTCAAAGAACAGGTCATTTTAACCATAAAATTATTCTATGCCATGACTTTAAGTGAAGGCAGTATCTCGCCTCCCAATGCCCTGCACACCATCATCACCTCATTGGATAAAAACGTCAATTACACCACCACTCGCAACGGCAAAAATTACACCGTAGTCGAGCAACACTACGCCTTATTTGCAGAACAAAGTGGAACATTAGACCTCAATCCAATTATTTTTAATGGCAGGGATAATTCATCTCGTCGAAATTTCAGCATGTTTTCAACAGGAAAACCCGTTCGAGCCCTATCAAATGCCTTAAGTCTACAAATAAAACCCATACCCCAAGCCGCACTCGGCAAACCTTGGATACCCGCAAAAAATGTACAAATTTCTCAAGAATGGTCAAAAGCACCCTTCAAAGTTGGTGAACCGATAACACGCACGATTACCCTGTTTGTCGAAGGCTTGAGCGAAACGCAAATACCCGATATAAAATTAGGCGAGATTGCCGATGTTCGCGTCTATCCCGAACAACCACAAACCCAAAGTGAAACCACATCACAAACCCTAAAAGCGTACAAACAAGTCAAATTCGCCATTATTCCCATGCGCGAAGGCACGCTCCATATACCTGAATACTCGTTGCAATGGTTCAATACCACAACTGGCAAAACTGAATACGCAAAACTACCTCCACGCACCATTGACGTCCAAGCCGATGACAACGCCAGCACTAAACAGCCAGCAGATACAAGTCAACAACCGCCCAAAACTTCGCTGTCAAACACTACGATTAAAAACCCAATAAACAATGATAAAGTCAAAATTGTTACTCAAGAAAGTCCTCTTTGGAAAATCTTAAGCGCCATTTTTGCCTTGCTTTGGTTGGCGACCTTGGTCTTTTATTTTAAAAAGAAAACAACTGCACCAGTAAAACCAAAGCCACAAAAAAGAGTCATAATAAATAAACAAAGCCTTATAGAAGCCATCAATAAAAAAGACTTACAGGCTTTGGAAACAAACCTGATTAACTGGTGGAACCAACAATACCCCAAGCACAGCGTCACCAATGTCAGTCAAATAAGACAATACGTCAATCATCCCATGAGTCAGTTAATTGAAGTTTTGGAACTGCAACGCTACAACCCACAAAGTCCAAGCCGTTTCAACCAAGACTTATGGCTCAAACAAATCAATGGCGAAGGTCTTATCATGCAACACAAAAGCCACAAAAATAAAGCCGATAAACTTGCTGATTTGTATTCCTAAGCCACAGGTGAGCTAAGTTGTTTTATGGTATTGAGCTGAACTTTCTTTGCGTGCGATTAACAATGGCGACCAGCGACAGCATAACAGGCACTTCGACCAAAACGCCAACAACGGTTGCCAAGGCAGCACCAGAATGTAAGCCAAATAGGCTAATAGCCACTGCTACTGCTAGTTCAAAGAAATTTGAAGTGCCAATCAAGCAACTTGGAGCCGCTATAGCGTGTGGGATTTTCCACTTGTATGCAATAAAGTAGGCGATTGCGAAGATTCCATAAGTTTGAATAAGTAAAGGAATGGCTATGAGAACAATATCCAGCGGTTGTTTAATGATGGCAGGTGCTTGTAGTGCAAACAAAATGACGATGGTCGCCAATAATCCAGTAATCGAGATGGGAGCAATTTTGGCAAGGAAATTTGTTAGCCGCTGTTGTCCCGTTCGCAACAAAATCTTGCGAGTAACATAACCTGCCAACAAAGGTATCACCACATAAAGCACAACCGACAATAATAATGTATCCCATGGCACAACAATATCGGTCACTCCAAGTAAAAATCCAGCAATTGGAGCAAAAGCAACAATCATAATTAAATCATTAACAGAAACTTGCACAAGTGTGTAGTTTGCATCTCCCTTGGTCAATTGCGACCACACAAAAACCATCGCCGTACAAGGTGCGACACCAAGCAAGATTACGCCCGCCAAATATTCGTTGGCGGTTTGCACATCCAACCAATTGACAAAAAGTACTTTAAAAAACAAAGCACCAATTAATGCCATAGAAAAAGGCTTAATCAACCAATTAATTATTAAGGTTAAAATAAGACCCTTGGGGTTTTTTGCCACATCTTTGATAGAAGAAAAATCCACTTTCACCATCATGGGATAAATCATTAACCAAATTAAAACAGCAATAACACTATTCACATGTGCAAACTCTAAGCCTGCAATCAGCGTAAAAATACTGGGGAAAAAAGTACCCAATAGCACGCCGCCAACAATACAAAGAGCAACCCACAGGCTTAAGTAACGTTCAAATAAATTCATCTTCTTTGTTTCCTATTATCCAAGTTATGATAGAGAATCGTATTAAGAACTTGTACTCTTTTGTCATTTCACTATCAGGATTTGGGTATTATCCAAATTCCGATAGTGAATCGCAACAAAGAGTACAAGCACTTGATGTGCATAAGGAATTGACGAAAACTAAATCCACCTGATTGGTGA
>CAZQMH010000001.1:0-39888 GCA_964594435.1 uncultured Alcanivoracaceae bacterium | reverse complement strand
TTTTTGTAAAATTTGAGCGATTAGCAAGGAAAAATTTAAGAAATGCAATTGATAGTATGTAAATTCCCAAATCCCGAGATAGAAATCACCAAAAATCTCAATCACCAAGCTCCAAGATTTAGGTTTAGTCAATTTCTTATGTGCATCAACTGCTTGCACTCTTCATTGCGATTCACTATCGGGATTTGGGTAAAAGTGTTATTTTAGAAGAAATATATACTTCATTGGGAATTTAATCGGTTAAAATGGTTTTTTAACCAAGTATTAGACTTTAATGTATTTTAAAAACATCCGAATCTTCCGTTTGCCTGAAGATATTAAGTTCGATTCCGAAAAACTCTCAGCACAGCTTGTGGCTGATAAACTTAAACCATGTGGACCGCAGGATTTGGCGACTCAGGGTTGGCTTTCACCTTTTAATATGTTGAGTGATATTTTTTGCTGGCAAAGTGGGGCAGCCCAATTAATTGAATTAGGTATTGAGGAAAAGATATTGCCGCCTTCCGTGGTTAAAACCAAGCTTGATGAAAAGGTCACAACCATAAAAGCAGAAACAGGCAACAAACCAGGTCGCAAACAACAAACCGACATAAAGCAAGAGCTTTTATTTGAACTGTTGCCGCAAGCATTTACCAAGCTCAAGCGTATTGGTGCTTATATCGATAACGATTTGAAACTTTTGGTGGTGGATTCAGCCAACCAAAACGCCGCAGAAAATTTGGTTTCTCAATTACGTCAAACTTTGGGTTCTTTTAAAGCCGAAGCCTTTGGCGAGTCATCTGATATGGCGATGATTATGACCCGCTGGATTACTGAAGGTCATGCGGAGTCAGGTTTTGAATTTGGCTCAAGTTTGGTTTTGCAAACCATGGATGAGGCTAAGAGTGTGATTCGTGCCAAAAATGTAGATTTTTTAAACGATGAAATGCAACGACACATTGATAATGGTTATTTGGTGACCCAAATTGGACTGATTTTTAATGAGCGTATAGAGCTGGTATTAACGCATGATTTCGCAATCAAAAGTATTAAATTTACTGACATTGTTTTGGATGGTCTTGGTGCAGAAGCTATCGAATCTGAGGAGCAATTGCTGGACTCGCGTTTTACTTTGATGCACCTTGAGTTTAAAGAAATGCTTATCGCTTTGTTTACTTTGTTTGCTAATCAGGTGGGCTAAATGCAACAATGGGTTTCGGTTTTTCGGCATTATATCCAGCAATTAGAAAGTGCAGATGCTGCCCATGATGCAACTCATGTGCATCGTGTTGCCACCAATGCCATAAAGTTAGCCACCAGCGAAGAGGCGGATTTGTCTATTGTTATTCCTGCCGCTTGGTTGCATGACTGTGTTACGGTTTGCAAAAGTTCTCACCTGCGTTCACAAGCCTCACAGTTATCGGCAACAAAAGCTCAGGAACTCTTGCAAGAGTGGCAGTATCCACAAGATAATATCGAAGACATCAAACACGCCATTGCCGCACACAGTTACAGTGCCAATATTGAACCAAAAACTTTAGAGGCAAAAATTGTACAGGACGCTGACCGCTTGGACTCAATCGGTGCCATTGGGGTGGCACGTATGATGATGGTAGGTGGCAAAATGGATTGTACTTTGTATCATGATGATGACCCTTTTTGTCGTCAACGTGTTGCTGACGATAGAAAATGGACAATTGATCATTTTTATTCAAAATTATTAAAACTGAACTCAGGTTTTCATACCAAAGCGGCAGTAGATGAAGCCCAAAGGCGGCATGATTATATGCTGAACTTTTTAAAACAACTGGAATCTGAGATAGTGTGAAAAATATTTATGTTATTCTCTTGTTACTTTTTTCTGGTGTTATTCATGCTTTAACGCAAGAACAATTGCTCTTCAAAAAAGCGTACAAACTGGCATTAAAAGGGGATGAAAACGCCCTAAAAACAGCCAAAATAAAACTAAAAGGCTATATTTTACAGCATTATCTTGATTTTGCTTTACTGAAGGCGAGTATTAACAAGCTCCCCATCCAAGCAATCGAAGATTTCAAAAAAGCTCATCCCCAAAGCCCGCTTAATAAAGTCTTGGCCTCTATGTTGCTTTATGAATTAGGCAAACAAGGGCAATGGCAAGAATATTTGGCTCGGTATAAGAACAATAAAAGCTCATCAACCAAGCACTGTTGGTATTTGCAAGCCCGAATAGCGACAAAACAACTAAAAGGACTGAACCAAGCCATTGAAAATACCTGGATGAACGGATTATCCTTGCCCAAAGCTTGCGACCCTGTTTTTACTTGGTGGCAAAAACAAGGGCAGCTAAATGATAGCAAGTTGGAAAAAAGAATAAAGCTGGCATTTAAGGTCAACAATGCTTCAACCGCTCGCTATTTAGCCAATAAAATGCAGAAAAAGCCAGCGTGGATAAAACGTGCCATCAAACTTATGCAAGCACCAAGCAAAACCTTTAAGCAGGCACTGTCGTGGCCAGATAATACCCAAAATCGGGAATTGATTTATCTATAAGCAAAAGCCTTGGCGAGCAAACGCCCAGATTATATGCACAAAACATGGAAAGAATTAAAGAAACATTTCCAATTCACAGCCAAGCAACGAGCACAAGTCGAACGCACGATTGCTCTTTATGCGGCAACCGACTATTTGCCATTTACTATTGATGCCATGAATAAACTGCCACCAACGATGCACGATGCACAAATTCATGCATGGAAAGTTCGTTATTATTTGTACCATAAAAAATGGCGAAAAGTTTACAAAAGCATAGCAGCCATGCCTGATTTCCAACGTTACAAAGATAATTGGCAGTACTGGTTGGCTCGCAGTGCTGCCAAAATTCATAAAAAAGCATTGGCAAAAAAAATATTTGCCAAACTGGCTAAAAAGACGAACTATTATGGGTTTTTAGCCGCCGACCATATGCAATTTCCGTACCAATTTTGCAGTAATGATATTGCACCAAAACCAATAACAACATTGCCAATTGCTACACAACGTGCCTTTGAATTATTTGCCTTAAACATGATTCATTTGGCAAGAAAAGAGTGGATGATAGGGTACCGAAGTTTGGAAAGAGGGCAAAAAAGAGCCTTGGCCGAGATTGCTTTGCAAAAAGGATGGTACAATAAAACAGCAGCCATCATGGCGGCTCTGGATTTAAAAAACAATTACCGCTTACGTTATCCTTTGGGTTACAAAGATGAGATTACAAAAATTTCGCAAAAATATAATTTATTACCACAGTGGATTATGTCAATAATCACCCAAGAAAGTGCCTGGCAAACCGATGCCATATCACGAGCTGATGCCCGAGGTTTGATGCAGCTTATCCATCCAACCGCCGAACGCTTGAGTAAAAAACTGAAATTAAATTATTGGGGCAAACAACAATTACATGAGGCGGATTTTAATTTACAACTGGGCATTTTTTACCAAAAAGAATTGTTTGAACGGTTCAATAATCATCCTGTTTTAGCATTGGCATCCTACAATGCAGGTGAAACCAAAGCTCATCATTGGTTGCGTGATTTTCCAACCTCGCCAGATGTATGGGCTGAAACCATACCTTATCGTGAAACCCGTGATTATATCGTCCGAATTTTAAGCAATGTCACTATTTATGATTGGCTTATTCATCAAACACCCAAGCGTATTTCTTACTGGTTGCCAACCATGCCAATAAATAACCAACAAAGCAAAGCCTGGCCCAGTCAAAAAGTTGCCAGCCAAATCACCAAAGGGGTTTGTAAACAATGAAAATTTATCTTGTTGGCGGAGCGGTACGCGATAAACTGCTGGATTTACCCATCAAAGATCGTGACTATGTCGTGGTTGGGGCAACGGTGGAGCAAATGCTTGCCCAAGGCTACAAGCCAGTTGGCAAAGATTTCCCTGTTTTTTTGCATCCCAAAACACATGAAGAATACGCATTAGCACGAACCGAACGCAAAACAGCCAAGGGCTATCATGGCTTTGTATTTAACACCGACCCAAATGTGACGCTCGAACAAGATCTGCTACGCCGCGACTTAAGCATTAATGCCATGGCATTGGATTGCCAAAGCAATCAAATAATCGACCCCTATAATGGACAAAAAGATTTGGCAGCAAAAATTCTACGGCATGTTAGTCAATCTTTTGCTGAAGACCCTGTGCGTATTTTACGAACCGCTCGATTCAAAGCTCGGTATGCTCATTTGGGTTTTAAAGTCGCTAAAGAAACCAATGAATTGATGCAAAAAATGGTCGACAATGGTGAAGTCGATGCCTTAGTGGCAGAACGAGTATGGCAAGAACTATCGGCGGCACTTAATGAAAAAACACCCGCAGAATTTGTGCAAACCTTGCGTGATTGCGGTGCTTTAAAAATTTTATTTGCAGAGTTTGATGCCTTATTTGGTATTCCGCAAACGCAAAAATGGCATCCTGAAATTGATACAGGTATTCATTGCATGATGGCGATGAATCAGGCCGCTGATTTAAGTAACGCTGTCGCTTTTGCCGTTTTTACACACGATTTAGGAAAAGGACTGACACCCAAAGATATTTTGCCTTCACACGTCGGGCACGAAGCCGCTGGTATTCCATTGGTAAAAGCCGTTTGTGAGCGTTTAAAAGTCCCAAGTACTCACAAAAAGCTGGCTCTCAATGTCTGTCGCTGGCATTTGCATTGCCACCAAGCGATGCAACTGCGAGCAGGAACCATTCATAAGTTATTTCAAAATATTGGAGCTTACCAGCAAAAAGAAAATTTAAAAAAATTCACCCAAGCGTGCCAGGCCGACGCCACTGGTCGTCTGGGTATGACCGACAAACCTTATCCACAAGCCAATTTTTTAATTCAATGCTTGGATGCAACAACGGCAGTAGATGTGCAAGCCCTAATAAAAAAGGGCTTGCACGGTGAAAAGCTTGGCAATGAAATTACCCAACAACGTATTAAATTGATTAAATCGAAATCCCGATAGTGAAATCGTGAAACAAGCTTAATCACCAATCAGGTGGATTTAGTTTTTTCTTTTTGTCCTAATTCTGAATATTTGTCGTTTAACTAAGTGGGTCAATAATTCGATAGGTCAATTTTATGAGTACAATCACAAAACATTACGCACTGTTGTTATTTCTATTATTTGTTTTAACAAATGCTGAAGCACAACAAAAAACAGGTATCCAATACAGTAACGTATTAATACAAAAATCGTAACTGCTCACACTACCGTCATTGCCGCGAAGGCGGTAATCTCATAAATAATAATTACAATATATGGTAAATATAAAGCATTTCACCACAGAGATTCCTGCCTACGCAGGAATGACGGGGTGAGTTGTTACCAAAAATCTAAAATACAAGAACCAAACTCTAATGATAATGAAGGCTATGGAGTTTATGTAAATATTGTCAATGATACCATGCTTGTTAGTGCAGCAGGCAGAGGCAAGGGTGATGAGCTGGAACCTTTCGGCAAAGGGGCAGTGTATGCCTACCGCAAAATAGCAGGCAATTGGGTTTTAGAACAAATTATAGAAAATAATGATGTAAACTTTGGATTTGGTTTTAGCCTGAGTCTGGGGCAAAATCGGGCACTTATTTCAGCACCAAGAGAAAACAATGGCAAAGGTAAGGTTTATGTCTATGAATACAGCAATGGGCAATGGCAGAAAACGCATACTATTGTGCCGCCTTATGCTACGGTTAGCAACCCTGACGCCTTTGGGGGATTTGTTTTGTTAAAAGGCGATACGGCTTTTATTTCAGAACAGTATTCATCCAATACCAATTATCGTTCTGGTCGTGTCTATGTTTATAAGTTAGTTAATAACAGCTGGGTGCTTGCACAAGAACTTAAAGCCGACCCTGCTGGCGGATATACTTACTTCGGCTCGTTCATTGCAGAAAAAGACGGTCGTTTATTTGTTGGCAGTTATGACGGTCTGCAATTGAACCCCCTTTGGGTACTCGATGAAATTAATGGTCAATGGGTGCATACCAGTAAGATTATTCCTGCCGATGGTGAACTCGGCGATTCTTTTTCTAGGCGTATCTATCCTGTTTCGGCTAACCGCATTATTGTTTCAACAGTAAAAGATAAAGCCAGTAATGGCAAGAAAACAGGCTCATTTTCAATCTTTGATTACGATTCCAACAGCAGTTCATGGCAATTATTTGCTAAAGTCTTTCCACCAGGTGCCAACCCAGAATCTAAAACCTATTTTGTTTCTGGCTTGGCTGTTGTTGGAGAAGATCTTTTTGTATCAACGCCGTATGCTGATGAAGTTGCCATCAATTCTGGAACGATATACCATTACCGACTCAACAAGAATTCTATTCAGTACCGAGGATTAATTAAAATGAACCAGCCATTGAGTCGCAGTCGTTTTGGCACCAGTTTGCTTGTTGAAAATAATAACATATGGGTGAATACGTACAAGGATAAGGGTACTGGATCCGTGATAAGGTTTGAAAATGACATAATATTCACCAGTAGCTTTGAATAGGAGAAAAAAATGAAAAACGTATTAAAAAACATGTTAAAAAACATGGGATTATTTATCTTAATTATGGTTAGTCTGCAAATTTCTGCTCAAGAAAGCCAACACAAAAGCCTCATGCATTTACAAAAAATATCCCCTGTGAATGCCTTAAATGGCGATAGATTTGCTACCAGTGTCAGTATTTCAGGCAACCAAATGGTAGTTGGTGCGCCTGGTGGAAATTCTGACGCAGGAGATAAAATGTTCGGTACTGGTATGGCTTATGTTTATGAATTTATTAACAGCACATGGCAGAAAACAGCCGAACTTATTGCCGATGATGCGCAAGCTCGTGATAGATTTGGTTATTCGGTTAGTATCGACGGTGATAGAATCATAGTAGGGAACTATAGGAGAAATAAATTTTATATCTTTGAAAAAGTAGCCTCAGTTTGGACTCAAACTTTCTCCCTTCAGTACAACATATCTGCTTATGGTTTCAGTGTTCAATTAGTAGGTGATTTTGCTTATGTCAGTGCTCCGAAACTTGAGATTAACAACACGAAGAATGCGGGAAGCGTTTTAATTTATGAAAGAGTCGCTCTTAATAACTGGGTTCAGCGTGCACAAATAACCATGAATCCAGTGGTTGAAAATGCTTACTTTGGTGGAAAAATTGAATTCAATAACAATCTGCTCTACATTGGAGCAAGCGGTAGGAATAAAATCAATGGAAATCTTTTTGTGTATGAAAATCAAGGTGGAACATGGACAAAAATCGATACAATTCAAGCAAATGATGTCACTATTAACGATAGATTTGCCACAAATTTCGCAATTCAAGGCAATAAAATGTTGGTGTCATCTTACAAAGCAACCTTGGCAAATCCTAACGTTCCCTCTGCTGGTGCGGTCTATGTATTTGAAAAACAAAACACGAGTTGGATTCAGACACAGAAGCTTACGGCAAGTGATGCTCAAGATTCGGATTATTTTGGCAAAGCCCTTTCTTTTTATGGCAACCAAATAGCCATAGGTGCACCTTATGATGATGATAATGGTATTAATACGGGCTCAGTCTATGTTTATGCTCAGAGTGCTGGAACATGGAAATTATTACTAAAACAACAAGCAAATAACCCGCAAGCAGGCGATGCTTTTGGTAATTTAATTATAAACTCTGGCGGCAGTCTTTATATTGGTGCACAAGGTGATAATGCTCTGTATCAATATTAAACCACGTCTCGATAGAGCAAGCAAGAATGGAGCATAAGCCATACAAAGCTTAATCCGCATAATTGATAAGAAGGCATTTTTTATGCCGAGATTTGGGATTTATGCTTCATTTACCTTCGCATGGGCGAGGGCAAACATTTTTAATCGAAACCATTTTTGAATATTAAATCTGTTGGAAACAAGCCCATGCTATCGGCTCCTGTATACCCTGGGAAAACAAAAGGAATATTGGGATTGCCTAAGAAATTTCTTACCAAATCACTATAGGGCAGACGAAAATCTGTGGTCATGCGTAAATCTGCGTTCAAATACAAATCGGCATTGCCAATACCAGGGAATGTTCCAAAAATTTGTCCGCCATTAAGTGAGCCGCCGACCATCATCATCACTTGAGCGGTTCCGTGATCGGTACCATAGTTGCCGTTTTCTCTTACTCTGCGACCAAAGTCGGTTTGGGTTGCTAGCACCACTTTATCGTCTTTTCCTGCACTGCTTAAATCATCAAAAAAAGCACCAACAGCTGCCGATAGAGTTCCCAGTCTATCAACATAGTAGCCGGTGCCGTTGTTGCCAGAATTTTCATGCGTATCCCAACCACCAAAGTCGATACTAGCCACTTGCATACCCAAATCTGCTTTGATAATCTGAGCAATCAATGCCAGGCCTTGTGCCAAGCTATCAGTTGGGTAACTTGCAGGTATGGTAATATTTAAGCTTTCAACGATGGCAACATTATCAATGAGAGCCTGCATCGATGTGTCCATGTTCGATGTGCCGTTGTACATTTGTTGAAGTGTATTTAAGTGTTCTTCACTGTAGCGACCAGGATTGGGGTTATAGTTGTTGGCACTATCAAATGATAAAACATTATTATCCCCTTGTAGCACGGCGGAGGGATTGCCTGGAGACAAAGAGGGAATTGAGGCTTGGTTGCTGATGGTCGGTGATGAACTCACATGACGAGCCAGCCAACCTGTTGGATAATTTGGATTGCCTGGTGTGCCGTAATCAAACATGGCCTGAGATTCAAAATGGCTGCGTGAGCTTAACCCTTCGGGCATACCAACGGCATGAATCATTGCCATTTTTCCTTGCTGATATAAGTCATGTAAATGAGTGCAGGTATCAGGCAGTCCAAAGTCGCCATTTAAATCTAAGATTTTTGTAAGAGGAACTTTTATATTGGGTCTCTTGGCTTCGTATTCGGTGCGATTAATGCCAGTTCTGGGAATTAAAAAATTAAGAGCATCCATGCCACCGCGGAAAAATAATTGGACAATCGCACGTTGATTGGCAAGATTGGCTGTTTTATTTGTGGTTAAGCCGATAGTGATGCCAGTACCTGCTAGGGTTAAAAATGCGGTGGTGCCTTGTAAAAATTTTCTTCGAGTAATCATGATTTTCTACCTGTACATAAATTCTGGTGAGGATAATATGAGTTTGATAAGTCCACGCATTCTTTCGTATACATAATTGGGTGATGAGGTGGATGAAATATCAGGAAATGGCGTGTTTTCTGGCCATTGCTGTGGGTCATTGGGGTTTTGCCGCATAAAATCACGTAGTTTGCTATGCAGTGACTGCCCCAGCCAACCACCGCTTGGTTCGTAGCCTAATATTCGGTGTAACCAAAAACTGGTTAAATCATTGGGAGAGTGGGATGGCAAATCTGTTACAGAAGCCGTAAGAGCAGGCGTTAAGACATCAACGATGCGGTCACTGCTTGCATAATTTCTATCAACAATCCAATCAATGGCACGCAAAGTGTACATCATCGAGTTTCCACCCAGCCAATAATTCTCATCATCAGGATAGCCATCGGGTGCAGGCCAATAAAAGGGACGCTGCCCAGACCTGTGCAGAAAATAGATCAGTGTGTTGGTGTCGTTATCATCTGGTTGGGCAAAAAAGTCAGAATTTAACGTTCGCAAGGTTGAAATCATACATTCTATAGGGCGTTTTTTCTTTTTCCCAAAATTAGCAGGATTTTTGAATTCTGCTGATAAAAATAAAGCCTGATAAACAAGTTCCAGTTGATTGCCAGCATAGCGATTTTGGTAAAAAGCATCGGCAACGGCATCTATCACGGTTTGAGGCGGATTGTCGCTGATAAAGCGGCGACACAATTTGCCAGCAATATGAGCCGCTGTACCAGGGTGGTAGGCAAGAATGTCAAAAAATCGTTCAATGTCATTAGGGTCGGGTTCAAAATTGCCCCAATGATAGCCCAAGATGGTTTTTTCAAATTTATCGTGCCACGGTGAATAATAAAAGAATTCCCCGTTGTCCTGAAAGTTCGACTGAGCTCCATTAAGGTAATCTTTGACTTTCCAGCCAGTTAACATGCGCATGGCAGAATAAACATCATCATCGACATAACTATCGGCAATTAATTCATTGCCCCAGGGCATGGATAAACTGGTTTTTGGAATGCTATTAGGGTCGCCTAAAGAAACATAATTTTCGGCACCTAGTGTATGCAGTTCAATAATTTCACGGGCAAAATTTTCATTCGGGCTGCCGACCTTATTAATGTAGTTATCCAAATAATGACTCATGGCTATATGCTTGCTTGAGAGCTCTAGCATTTGCCTGAAATTCCCAAACAAATGCCCGTCGGCTTGGGTAACTGGGCGTGGGTGAGCTATTGTTGGTGGGCGAATAACGTCTCTATCCCAGGCTGAAAAAGTTGATTGGGCATAATAGTCTCTGGAAAATATATTAAAATGGTTGTGCCAAAAATCAGCCAATACTTCTAACAATTGACGTTTAGAATGCACGCCACGAGCAATAATTAAACGCTCCATCTCCTCTGCGGGAGCATCACGGTTAAAACCGGATACAGTTGAATCAACATGATGGTCTTGCCACATGGTTGCCAAAGGTTTATCCAGTGTCACATACGGGGCGTTGGCTAATTGTGTCGCAAAGGCACTGTCATCAATGTTTTGCCAGTCCATTTGCTGGGTTAAATAGGTAGCCAAACGAGCATCATCATCGACACCTAGTGCATTAAATGCATCAATTTCATTAGTCGAGTTGGTAATCCTTGCACCAAAACCCATACGCCCAAGGCAATGTGCGGCAAATGTTCTCATTATTCTTACTCTTTAAATTAACAGTTGATTATAGCATACAATAAAACCCGCTATAAAACGTGACAAACATCACAAACTCACAAATCCATTAAGAACTGACTTGGTGGAATACTTGGTTTAAGCCAGTTGCCAATGGTTGTGGTTGTAGCCTGATTTTAACAGAAATGTTAGGAGTTTTTGTAAGAAAACAGCCAGAGCGTTGCGGGTTTGTGCGTGAACTTGTGGTTTAATTTTGACGCCAAGTAAACGGATAAACTGTTGCAGGTTGGTGCAATATATTATTTCAGAAACTTGGGCGTCATGGTAAATTCTCATGGTGATTTTTTCGCTGTTGCCGAAGGAAAAAAGGTAAGACAATTCGATTTGTGTGGTGTATTTAAAACATTCTGTGACTTTAATTTGTAGCACGGGCTTATGCTTAATACTCGAATGGTAGTGCACGCCTTTGTACAATTGCACAGGCAATAATAACCTTAACATTTGGTAATTGCATTCGTGCCGTAAGGTCACGCAATTATGGTTAATGTAGTTTGATTGTGTTATGTTTTTATCGACTAGCATTAGTGCAGTTTATTCGGTAATTCTAATGCTAACAAGACTTTTCCTGAAATTTCTTCAATTGAGGTGTCGGTTGTACTTAAAAAAGGGATGCCGTTGCGTAAAAACATGCTTTCGGCATCAGAAACTTCATGTTGGCATTGCCGCACATTGGAGTATTGGGTTCCTGCTCGCCGTTCTGCTCGAATTTGAGACAGACGAAAAGGATCAATGGTTAGCCCATAGGCCTTATGTTTGTATTTTAAAATGTTATCAGGAATTTTTAATTTCTCTAAGTCTTCAGGGGTGAGTGGATAATTGGCGGCTTTGACGCCATATTGTAACGCTAAATAAAGGCATGTTGGAGTTTTACCAGAACGACTTACGCCAAGTAAAATTATATCCGCCTCAGCATAGTCAATACTCACACCGTCGTCGTGCGATAGGGCATAATTGGTCGCATCAATTCGGGCAATATAACCCTTTGAATTGACCGCTCCATGAGCCTTACCAACAACGGGTGAGCGCTGGATGCCTAAATTTTGTTCTATCTCGCGTAACAAACGGTTAAATGGATCAAGTTTCAAACCGCCTCCAGAATGAATGATGCGTCTGAGCTCAATATCTACCACCGTGTTGATGACCAGTGGCTGGCAGTCAATGTTGGCTTGTTTGATACGTTGTGCTGCCAATTGGGCCTTGTGCCTAGAATCAACAAAAGGAATACGTATTTGTTTAAACTTAATATCGTTAAATTGCGAAATTAAGGAGTGGCCAACCGTTTCGGCAGTAATCGCAGTGCCATCAGATACGTAAAATATAGTGCATTTTTTCATAGTTTTCTGTAAAATGTAACGTCTTGTATTTTTCTTAGGGTTTTAATTAATGTCTGAATATATTCTGCAATTAAACCAACTTGGCATGGCGGATTTGGCCAAAGTTGGTGGCAAAAATGCTTCATTGGGTGAAATGATAACACATTTATCCCAATTAGGGGTGAGTGTTCCTGGTGGTTTTGCCACAACTTCACAAGCTTTTATTGATTTTCTGCAACAAACAGGCTTGGATGAAAAAATAAATAATAAGCTAAACTCCTTAGATGTTGATGATGTCAATGCCTTAGCAAAAGCAGGAAAAAAAATACGAAAATGGCTAATGAAAACACCGTTTCAGCCTGAGTTGGAACATAAGATTCGGATTGCATTTGAACAAATGGAGTCAGAAATTGGAGCCGATGCTTCTGTTGCGGTTCGATCATCGGCGACAGCTGAAGATTTACCTGATGCCTCATTTGCTGGTCAACAAGAAACATTTTTGAATGTTAAAGGCGTTGATGATGTGCTGCAAAAAATACATGAAGTCTATGCCTCTTTATACAATGACCGAGCCATTTCCTATCGCGTGCATCAAGGTTTCGACCACCACGATGTGTATTTGTCAGCAGGAATTCAACAAATGGTTCGCAGTGACTTGGCAGCCAGTGGTGTTATGTTTTCTATTGATACCGAAAGCGGATTTGAAAATGTGGTTTTTATCACCTCAAGTTATGGTTTGGGCGAAATGGTGGTGCAAGGAGCGGTTAATCCCGACGAGTTTTATGTCTACAAACCGAATATCGAAAATAACAAACCTGCCGTCTTAAAAAGAAATTTAGGCTCTAAGCAGATTGAAATGACCTACGGTGAAGACGGTGGTGTCATCACGCACAATGTTGCAAAAGAACGCTCACAGTTGTTTTCCATAAGTGATGATGAAGTGACTGAACTTGCCAAACAGGCAATGGTCATAGAAAAACACTATGGTCGTGCGATGGACATAGAGTGGGCAAAAGATGGAACAAATGGCAAGCTGTATATTGTTCAAGCTCGTCCAGAAACAGTCAAAAGCCAAGATAAAAACACACAAACATTGGAAAGATACCAAATCAGCCGCAGTGGCAATGTGATTTGTGAAGGTCGCAGTATCGGACAAAGAATTGGTGCAGGTGAAGCAAAAGTTATTGCTAGCATCGCACAAATGGATGAGGTTCAAGCTGGCGATGTTTTGGTCACCGACATGACTGATCCCGACTGGGAACCCATCATGAAACGAGCTGCCGCTATTGTCACTAATCGAGGTGGACGCACATGCCATGCTGCTATCATTGCACGTGAATTGGGAATTCCTGCAATTGTTGGCTGTGGTGATGCAACAGATAAAATCAGTAATGGAGCCATGGTTACCGTCTCTTGCAGTGAAGGCGATACGGGTTTTGTCTATGATGAACTCATTGAATTTGAAATCATTAAAACAAATTTAGACAACATGCCACCTGCACCCCTAAAGATAATGATGAATGTTGGTAATCCTGAGAGGGCATTTGATTTTGCCAGTTTGCCGCACCAAGGTATTGGCTTAGCACGTTTAGAATTTATCATCAATCGCATGATTGGCATTCATCCAAAAGTCTTACTGAATTATGATGAGCAACCCCAAGACATCAAAGCTATTGTTGATCCCATGATTGCGGCGTATGGCGATCCAGTAGAATATTACATCAAACGTCTGGCAGAAGGCATTGCCACATTAGGTGCCGCTTTTGCACCTGAAACCGTGATTGTTCGCCTGTCCGACTTTAAATCAAATGAATATGCCAACCTTATCGGTGGACGAGCTTATGAACCGCACGAAGAAAATCCAATGATAGGTTTCCGAGGTGCTTCGCGTTATATTGATGAATCCTTTCAGCCCTGTTTCGAGCTCGAATGCAAAGCCTTGAAATATATTCGTGATAAAATGGGCCTCACCAATATTTGGGCGATGGTTCCTTTTGTCCGAACTTTAGACGAAGGCAGGAAGGTCATTGAGATAATGAAGAAATTTGGCTTAACCCAAGGTGAAAATGACTTAAAAATCATAATGATGTGTGAATTACCGTCAAATGCCTTGCTTGCCAACGAATTTTTAGATATATTTGATGGTTTCTCGATTGGTTCAAATGATTTAACCCAATTGACTTTAGGATTGGACAGAGATTCAGGCTTGGTTGCCGACTTATTTGACGAACGCAATGCCGCGGTTAAAAAATTATTAGCCATGGCAATTTACAACTGCAAGAAAAGAGGAAAATACATTGGCATATGCGGTCAAGGACCATCGGATCATCCCGATTTAGCCAACTGGTTGATGCAACAAGGTATTCAAAGCGTATCGCTGAATCCTGATACAGTCGTAGAAACATGGCTGGCATTAGCAAAAAATAAATAACTTTAACAAGAGGGGCAGAAATGTTTAAAAAACTCATACTATCCACCGTGATAGGACTTACACTTCAGGTAAATGCTGAAAATTCAGCACAAAATTTACGTGAAGCCAAGCAACCAACCGTGACCGAAAGCTCACATGCAACGATGAACCAACTGGTCTTAAATGCAGGGGTTTTTGATCCATTGAGTGAAAGCTTGGATTTTTCAAAATCAGGCGTGAGCAACATCCAATCAAAAAAATACCGTATTATTCAATTTGAGAACGGCCATGCAGACTCCGCATGGTTACGTAATAATGGCTTTAAAGTCGTTTCTTATCTAGCCAATAATGCTTTTATTGTGGTCAACAACCCAAATGCACAAAAAGATTTAGCAAACAATAAAAACATTCGTTGGCACGGAAAATACCAGTCGGCATTCAAGGTTTCACCAGAATTATGGCAAAAAAATCTCAAAAGACAAGAGAACTATGAAATTTTTCTGGCTATCTTTAAAGATTTTTCCAAAGAGCATTATCAATTATTGCTAAGAAAATTTGTTCCAGAAGCCCACGTCAAATACATCTATACCGATGACAGCAATGGCATGGTAATCACCCTAAAGAACAGTCAAATTGATAAAGCACTAGAAAAATTAGCGAAAATCGAAGAAGTGCAATACATCGAACTTGTGCATCCTATGAAGTTTAACAATGCTGAAGCAACAGCTGCGGTGCAAAGCAACCAAGACTCTGGAGGTCTTCCTACTAATGATACATACGTGCCAGAAGAAACATCAATTTTTGATCATGGTCTATTTGGTACAGGGCAGATTGTGGGAGTCGCTGACTCTGGTCTGGATAGTAATGAAGACTGGTTTGCTCATTATAATAATGGAACTACAGTTACTGATGCGGTGACAGAAGCAGAAAATACCACGCCACCTGCTATTGGTACCTTGCATCCAAATAATAAGGTTATTGGTTATTTTGTTATGCCAGGTGCGGTGGCTTACGATCACAGTGGTGCAGGTTTTCATGGGACACATGTTAATGGTTCGGTTGCTGGGGATAGAAAATTAGCTATAGGATCAGGACCTGCTGGAAGCGTTTCTTCTCCTACAAGTTCAGGCTATGATAACGATGATGGTATGGCACCCAATGCTCAGCTATTATTTCAAGATATTGGCAGCAACGATGGTCTTTCAGGTCAAGGTTCATCGCCTATGTGGGAACAAGCTCATGCGGCAGGAGCAAGAATTCATTCAAATTCCTACGGTTCGGATACCAACGGTCAATACTCTTTTAGTGACTTATTTGCCGACAAGTCTCTACGCCAATTTGAAGATATGTTAATTCTATTTGCCGCAGGAAATGATGGTGCAGATGAAAATTCAGTTGGTTCTCCTGCTAATGGCAAAAGTGTAACGACAGTTGGAGCTTTGGCTCATGGCAACAGCCCTTTCTTTGCTCAATTTTCAAATAGCGGACCAACGGATGATGGACGTATGAAGCCAGACATTATGGCAACAGGTGCAAGAATTGAATCGGCCTCAGGTAATTCTGTAAATACAACGACCATAACTCCTCCAGTACGAAAGCAACTGAGTGGCACCTCAATGGCAACCCCAATTACCGCAGGTGCTTCGGCTTTAATGCGTCAATTCTACACCGATGGTTTTTATCCAACAGGTGTAAAAACAGCAGCCGACAGTAAAATTCCATCGGGAGCTTTAATGAAAGCT
Organism: uncultured Alcanivoracaceae bacterium; assembly: GCA_964594435.1. Taxonomy (GTDB): domain Bacteria; phylum Pseudomonadota; class Gammaproteobacteria; order Xanthomonadales; family Marinicellaceae; genus NORP309. The sequence goes on along the minus strand of CAZQMH010000001.1, from coordinate 23,576 downwards.
ACCTTGATTAATGGTGCTGGCATCGACGGCGGTCATTACAATAAAGATATTGGCTGGGGACGAGTATTCTTATCCAACTCTATTATGTTTGATGACAGCGAAAAGCAAATGCATGTTTGGGAAGTGTTGAATGCCAATGGTTTGAAAACTGGCGAGTCGATGAGCTTTAAACTAGCGGTAAAAGATGACATGCCATTAGCCATAACTCTCGCTTGGTATGATGTGCCTGGTCCTTTTGGTAGCAGTAAGACTCTTATTAATGACATAGATTTAGAAGTTAAAGTAAACGGACAAGTTTACAAGGGTAACGTCTTTAATGGTACAGCTTCCTCTGGTACGGGTGGAGATTTCGACCATATTAACACGGTGGAACAAGTCAGACTGCCAACACCAACTCAAGGCGTTTATACCATTACCATCAAAGGTTTCAATATACCAGGAGATGAAGAAATCAACTCTTTCCGCCAAGGTTTTGGTTTGATTGCAACGGGTCATTTGGATAATATATCTGCTCCCAGCGGGGATTTAACTGCGATAAGTGCTATTACTGCTGATATGCAGGGAGATAATGGTATAAAACTTGCCTGGGATGGAGGAGACAATGCTGATTTCTATGAAATTTATAAAATGCAAGGCAGCTGTGCCAGTGCTGATTTTAAACAAGCACGTTTAGCAGGAACCTCAGAGAACAATGAATTTACTGATTTTAGAACCCTCAATGGCTTGCAATATGCTTATAAAATTCGTGCTGGGCAATACGGCGAACTCGGTGAACTGTCTTCTGCTTGTGTGGAAGTAACTTCCAATCAGGCTTGTGACTTTCTGCCAGCCTTTTCACAAAGCTCTATTCATGTTGTAAATAATGTTAATGAGACCTGTCAAACAAAACTGCAATGGTCAGCAGCAACTGCCAGTTGTCCAGGTAATTCTATCGCTAAGTACAATATTTACCGCTCGGATGAAAACGACTTCACCCCAAATGCGGCTAATTTACTCACTACGGTAACAGGAACAAGTTATGATGATATTCGCGCACCTGGTACAGCCTCTTATTACGTTGTTAGAGCCGTTGATAACGCTGGAAACGAAACCACAGGTACTTCCAAAGTAAGAAGCCAGCCTGTTGCTCCTGGATTTACACCTTCGCCTACCCTTGAGGATGTCGATAATGTCGCTATCATGAATCTTTCTTTCCCTTGGCAAGTTGCTTCCAGCAAAGCCGCTGACGGAGTACTAAGTTACAAGACGGGTGATTCTAACGGCAACTATCCAGCAGATACCTGTGCGGCTATAGTTACCAATACCATTCCATTAACAGCAGATATAACAAATCTCACTTTATCATATAAAGCTTTTTATGATTTAGAAGAAAAATGGGATGGTGTTGTGGTAGAAATCTCAACAGATGATGGAGCAACGTGGACAGATTTACCACCAGTTGGTGGCTACCCCAGCGATTTCTCATTATCAGATGATGGCAATGGTGGAGTTGTGAATGCTTGTGGTTATGCGAAAACACATGGAGCATTCAGTGCCACAAATGGATCATTCCAGACAATAACGCATGATTTGAGTGCTTTCGCTGGTCAAAATGTTAAAGTTAGGTGGCAGTTATCCTCTGATCCTGCATCGGAATTTGAAGGTTTTTATATTGATAGCATCAACTATCCAAATGTTGAATTACCAAATGTTTGTACGGTTAATACCTCGCCTATAGGCCCCGCACCTGGGCTTTATGCCGATGCCAACCATAATGGTCATGGTTTTGTCCTCGAACCTTTGGGTAATGATTTATACTTCACCGTTTTCTACACCTATCACGATGATGGAACTGCTGATTGGTTTACCCATCTAGCAACCCTAGAAAATGGTCAATTAACGGATACTCTCAATGCCTTCACCTATGATTATAGCGTCGATCCAACTGGATCAAATACACCTTTGGTTGCAGATACATCAGTTACTAGAACCCTAAGTTTGGATTTTAATGACTCCGCAGTAACGGCTGCAAATTGCTCTGCTAATTCTACAGGCGTGGCTAATTGGAGTATTGGCTCAGATTCAGGACAATGGTGTGTAAAACCTGTCGTCAGTGCTGAAAACTTCCCAAGCCAAGACTTTGGTGGCACGTGGTGGACAGGTAGTGACGATGATGGTTGGGGTTTGTCCTTAACTTTTGCAGGTGATTTAGCCATTGCGACGGTTTATTATTTTGATGCCAATGGGAATCCTCGTTGGGTTCAAGGCACGCAATCTGGCTTCCAAGCTTCACAAAACATCGTCATTAACATGAAAGATATTACTGGCTATGGACGAAGTGACACACCTGCTGACTTGGTATTTACTGATGCAGGAACGTTGACCTTAAATTTAAGCAACACCAATGGTAATGCCAGTGATGGTGTCATGAGTATTGATGTTACTTATCAAGGCAGTGAAGGCGGCACATGGAGCCGAACCAATATGGCACTGCAATTATTGAGTCAACCACACCAGTAAAGTCATTAATCCCAAATCCCGATAAAGAATCGGGATTTGGGATTGATACACCAGAAAAAACCTTCTGATAGCAATATCAGAAGGTTTTTTATTTTCTGCGATTTCGTTTTTTCCGAGCATTTTTTTTGGCAGCACGCCGTTCTTCTTGGGCTTTGACGTGTTTGATTTCAGCGGCTATATTACTCGGCAATTCTAAACACAAGTGCCCAAGATTACCCGCTCGATACTCATGCACAACAATACTGGAAACTTTGTGTAAATCAAGCAAATTTCTGGATTTTATACAACCACGTTTCTTGCCAATCTGTTCCAGTATTTGGTATTCATCCTCTGCTAGTTCTGCAATTTCAAAACGACTGGCGAGGTGCTTGGGATAGTTTTTCATTAAAAAGTTGATGAGAAAAAAAGCAATGTCTTCGTGAGTCATGGCTGTTTCTTTAATCGCACCAGTAAGTGCTAAACGGTACGCCCAATTTTCGTGGGCAATTTTTGGCCATAACATGCCTGGCGTATCAAAAAAGACGATATCGTCACTGATGTTGATGCGTTGCTGCCCTTTTGTTACCGCTGGTTCATTGCCTGTTTTTGCTACTATTCGGTTGGCAAGAATATTAATGATAGTCGATTTTCCGACGTTTGGAATGCCCATAATCATGGCAGAAATAAACTGATGTTTGCCCTTGTTGGGGAACATTTTACGGCATAAAGTTAAAATATTTTTTACCGAATCTGCTTGTTTGCAACTGATTGCCAGCGTTTTGATATTGGCTTCTTGCTGAAGATAGTTTTGCCATTGCTCTAGCACATCTGCACTGGCTAAATCGGCTTTATTAAAGACTTTTATTGTTGGCTTTTTGGCAGCAAACTCTAACAATAAAGGGTTTTGACTGGAAAAAGGAATCCTCGCATCCAATATTTCGATGACTACATCAACATCACTGAGGCGTTTCTTTATTTCTTTGCCCGCCTTGAACATATGCCCAGGAAACCACTGAATTGCCATAATAAACGCTCGAAAAAACGTTCATTCTAACTTATTTAGGGCAGATGCTAAACAAATTCTGCCAATAGTTGGCAACTCTTCATGGCTTCGCTAATAATGCTGTCGAATTTTGCATCTGCGGCAAAATCAACAAACAGTGCCGCATTTGCATCTATTTTAAACATGGCGATATAACTTCTGTTGCATTTGATTAATACATGCTGAGCTTCATCTTTTTCAAATTGTTGTGCGGCTTTATTTGCCATTCCAAACAAGGCAGCACTGATGGTTCCTAATTTTTCTTCATCAATATTGTGCTCCAAATGTGAAGCGATAACAAAGCCATCGCTCAACACGACAGCAGAATCCTCAATCGTTTTAATTGAGTTATTGAGTGCAAATAAAAGGTTTTTAATTTTTTCTGAATTCATAATATTTTCTCTATCGAGGCTAGAATTAGGTAGTGAAACGGGTACCATTGTCGGTTGAGACGGTAAATTATGCCTTGATTTGCATCAAAAACCCGTACCTAAACGTAAATAAAAGCGGAAATCTCCATTTTTGGTATAGCCAGTACCTAAAAACATAACCGTATTGACAACATCCAAAGAAATACCTGCCGAATAACCGTAAAGCATGTCTTCAAATTTTATATGGTGTTGCCAAACATTACCCAGATGACCTTTGACAATAAGTTTTGGCGAGCCAAAAATTGGCAAATCAATTTTTTCTAGCTCGGTAAAGGCGCCAATTTCCACCACCATAGCATTTAAGCCGAGCAGGGAATACTGCGGATAGCCAGCAAAATTATCCAAACCGCCATAGGCAAATAAGACCTCACCATCTTTGGCATTGTTAACAAAGTCACCCTGAAAACCTAAGTGAATAGCGGTATTGTCAGAAACTTCAAAACGCTGATAAATATCAAAGTTTAGCCATTGAACATCATCTAAAATCGCTAATTCAGTTTTTAAATCGACCCCGGAGCGTGAATAAATTGATTTATCAAGCGAGTCATAACCATAACGAAAGCGAATACCGGTTGAACGTGCAATAGCAGTATCAAACTCTGAATTATTGATAACAGGAACAACATTTTGATCCATAAACCACAAGCCTGCTCTAAATTCACTGTTTTCTGTGAGGTTGACACCCCAATCTAAACCAATGGCAAAATCTTTTATGTCGTATTCGCCAGTTGGTTGAATATCAAAATCTTCAGGAATGTTTTGACCAACGAGTGAAGGATTAAAAATATTGCCATAAAATCTTCTTGAATCTTTCGACATTTGAATATTGGCACTTAAAAAGTATTTGTCAGCATAATCCATCGGCTGATTAAGTTCAGAATGCCACTTTAAAACGCTACCTATGCTAATGTCATTTATCCATTCTCCACCTTTGCGGTTAATATTATAGCGGTGGTGACGAGCCAACAAAGATATACGAGTGTTGGAGTCAAAATCATCCGCCACTTTCAGTCCAAATTTTAGATAATCGGGTCCCCAGTTTTTTTCTTGAATGGTAAACTCGATACCCAATTGCTCATTTTCATTCTTTGTCACGCGATAAGTGACTGTTAGAATGTCGTTATCAACGGCAATTTCATCTGCCAAATCTTGAATTTCAGCCGAAACATACGGTTTACCGATTAGTTTTTTGGTTTTGTGTCTTAATCGTTCCATAGATGTTCTTTTGTTGCCTGTAAACTTAACAAATTCAACCACTTTAGGTATTTCTTGGATAAGCATTTTTCGGGCATCTATAGAGGTTAAATAATCATTTAAGTTAAGACTCAAAGAATCAAGAACTAAAGATTTTTGTACAACCGCTTGTTCTCCTGCGGCAATAAATTCCTTATATTTTTCAAAATCAGAAGGCCCCAAATCTTTTAAATCAGGAGCAATAACAATATCTGCTAAGCCCAATGAACGAATAGTGTTTTGCACCAATGCCACATCAACACTTTGGTAGGAAACAGAAATAACCGAAGAATTTTCATCAATTTTATCCAAAGGGGTAGAAATATTGACGGCAATAACAATATCAGCCCCCATTTGTTTGGCAACATCAACTGGCAAATTGTTCAGAATGCCACCATCAGCCAAAAATCGACCTTGGTACTTGACTGGACCAAAAACCAAAGGCACAGCCATGGATGCCCGCATTGCCATCGCTAAATCTCCATGGTCTAACACATAAGGCTCAGCAGCATTTAAATCGGTTGCCACGGCACGAAATGGAATAGGAAAATCATCAAAGCTTTGAGTTTTGATTGAACCAACAATCCTTTGCAGTTCTAGCATCAGTTGTTGACCACCAGCAAAACCCTTGCCGCTTTTAGGGCCACCTTTCGAAAGCCCAAACTCCAAATCGACGAAGTAATCTTTATCAGCTTGTTTGGCACTGTATTGCTGTTTTTTTCTGTCGGTTGTTGCCCGAAACACACGATCCCAATCAATAGATTTAACCACCCATTGCAAGTCATCGGTATTCATGCCCGTTGCGTACAATCCGCCCACTATGCTACCCATTGACGTGCCAGCGATATAATCAATCGGAATGTGTTTTTTCTCCAAAGCACGCAGCACACCAATATGTGCCAATCCCCGTGCTCCGCCACCAGAGAGCACCAAGCCAATTTTGGGTCGGTTTTTATCGTAAGCATTCGCCGTGAAAGCCAATACTAAAGCGATAATCGCCAGTAATAATCTTTTTATCTGGCATAGATTAATTATTTCCATGTTTTTATCCATAGTTTAAAATACACATGTACGGTTGTTGTTCTGACAATAAAAAAACCTAAAAATGCCAACCATAAACCATGGTTTTCATAGGTTTGTAACAAATACCACAAAGGAAGGTAAGCAAAAAATGTAGCCAATAGCATAGAGTTTCGCATAATTTTTCCTTGAGTCGTTGCCACAAACACACCATCATAAACAAAACTGGCGGTGGCAACCATTGGAATTATAGCAAGCCACAAGAGATATTGTGAAGCATAATTTTGAACTTCTTTTAGAGATGTTAACAAACGCACAATTTCTTCGCCGAAAACCAGATAAACAAGACTGAAAAGACTTGCTAAAGTTAAGGCAATGATAAACACCCTGTTAACCACTAAAACCAAACCTTTTTTATCGCCACGACCGTAAGCTTGACCGCACAACGATTCTACCGCATGGGCAAAACCATCGGTGGCATAGGACATAAAATAAAAGAAATTCAACAATACCGCATTGGCTGCCAAAGTGATTTCCCCTAGACGTGAACTGCCTTTGGTCATGAGGGCAAAAACCAACATTAAGCATAAGGTGCGAATAAAAATATCTCGATTCAGAGCAAAAAACTGTTTTAAATCAGACGTATTTGTTAACCAATGATAAAATACAGATAATTTCGGCACTTTATAAGAGCTTTGTGCCAAATAATAAAAAGCCAACAGCAACGCTAAATACTCAGAAAGCAGTGAACCAAAGGCAACACCCGCCATACCAAGTGGAAACTGAATAACCAACAAATAATCAAAAAGCATGTTGCCAACTTGATTGACCAACATGATAGAAAGGACTTTTTTAGCCTGTGAAATCGCTAAAAAATAACCCATAAAAACATAAATCATCAAAGTAGCAGGAGCAGAAAAAATACGTATGTGGTAATATTCTAGCGTTAAATGACTGATGTTTGGCTCGGCATCTAAGCTAAACAATGAAAACTTGGCAATAGGATATTTTAAAGCAATAATAACGATGGAGATGAAAAGAGCAATGCCTAAGGCTTGGCTCAGCTGCAAGTCAGACTGCTTAAAATTGCCTTTGCCATAAGATTGGGCAATAAGCCCAGTGGTGCTCATTTTTAAAAAACCAAAACCCCAAAATAGCATATTAAAAATCGTTGTAGCCACATTAATGGCTGCCAAGTATTGAGGCGAATCCAAATGCCCAAGAATGGCGGTATCAACAATGCCCAACAAAGGTACGCTAATGGCAGAGGCAATCATTGGCAAAGCAATGGCAAAAATTTTACGATAAGAATGGTTTTTTTGGGTCATACTGACTTTTAGCACATGCTATTTTTGCAAAAAATTGTTATTATGATTAATGATTAATAGAAAATGACAAATCATGACAGATAAAAGATACCCTGTAAATAAGACAGATAAAATAAGAAACAAATTAAAACTTTTCAAATGGTTTGCTTTGGCTTTTTTATTTATCAATATTCTTTTAATGTTTTACTACGATCGTGAGCCAGATTTATTTAATGTCAACCAAGTTGCCAAACAAAGGGCAGAGGAACACGGGCATCGTGTGGTTACGGGTTTTACCACCACAGCAACCTTGCTGGAAGTCGCCACAACTTTATTGCACAAACCAGGCGGATATTTAACCAATGATATCATGCCGCCCTCGGTCATAATGGATAACATCCCAAAATGGGAATATGGTGTTTTGGTACAAATCAGAGACTTAGCCAGAACGCTACGTAATGATTTCAGTCGTTCTCAAAGCCAATCATTAGAAGATAATGATTTAAAAGAATCAGAACCGAAATTTAATTATGACAACAATTCATGGATATTACCAAAAACCGAAGCCCAATACACCGAAGCGATAAAAGCATTGCATCATTATTTAACACGTCTCAGTGATGATAATGAGGCCGACGCACAATTCTATGCCCGAGCGGATAACTTGGTGATTTATCTCAAGTTGGTTGAGAAAAGACTGGGCGGCTTGTCACAAAAACTCAGTGCTAGCGTTATTACCGATAGACTTAACACCGATTTAAGTGGTGATACAGCTGCCACCCAATCAACCTATAAGCCAAGTGAATTGCGTGTAAAAACCAGTTGGTTTCAAATAGATGATAATTTTTATGAAGCTCGTGGCTCGACTTGGGCATTGATACATTTTTTACGTGCTATTGAGGTGGATTTTAAAGCCGTTCTTGAGAAGAAAAATGCCCTAGTAAGTCTTAGGCAAATCATAAGAGAACTCGAAGCCACGCAAGAATCCATCTGGACGCCGATGATATTAAACGGCTCTGGATTTGGTTTTTTTGCCAATCACTCACTGGTTATGGCATCCTACATATCCCGAGCCAATGCAGGAATCATCGATTTGCGGCAATTATTAGAAAATGGATGAGTGGTTATGTCGCCAAAACTGTGATAGAGCTCACATAATTTATTTATTAGCAGAATTTTGTATACATAATTATATCCATCCATTAAACTCATGCGATGAGCGATACTTTACACTTTGACAACCTATGCTAAAAAGCTTTGCTAAAACACACATTGGACAACGCCATGTAAACGAAGACGCTTATCTCATTGATGAAAATTTCGGGCTTTATATCGTCGCCGATGGTGTGGGAGGACTAGAAAAAGGTGATGTTGCCAGCACACTTGCCTGCCAAGCGGTGTTGGATAATATTAAAGCAGGAACAAGTCTAAAAGAATCAATTTACCAGGCGCACCGATTGCTGGTTAAAGAAGCCCAAGGAAATCTTGACCGACAAGGCATGGCAACGACCATTGTCGCCGCTTTATTTAATGGCAATTCTTATGAAATTGCTTGGGTTGGCGACTCACGTGCCTATATATGGGACAATGAACTTAAGCTCATCACAAAAGATGACTCTTATGTGCAGTTATTGTACGACAACGGTCATATTTCTCTTGATGAAATAGAGAATCATCCTGATAGGAATATCATTTCCCAAGCACTGGGAATAGAGAGAAAAGAAATCACTATAAATGTCAATTCAGGCACATTGAACAAGAACCAAATATTATTGCTGTGTTCTGATGGACTTTACAGCATAGCGAATGAAAAAAACATCATTGCATCCATCAAAGAATCCAATCGTGTTGAATACATTGCATCAACACTGGTAAATATGGCAGTAGAAAAAGAAGGCAAGGACAACATCACTTTGATTGCCATAAAGAGCGTAAGCAAGAACATCCTCACTAAAAATATTCAACAACCAAAAATTTACCGCAAATTTGACACACGTACAGGCAAAATATCCAACATCTTTGTGACAGCAAGTGAAAAAAAATCACAAGCCAGTTTGTCAGAAAGTGATACATTATCAGAAGACGAACAAGACCCAAACAAAGTCGATCAAACCTCAATTACCGATTTATCAGAAGACGACTTTAAGCTGTTAGAAACAGCGGCAGGAAGCAAAGAAGTGCATTCCTCTCAAAAAAACAACTACGTATTACCAACGATTTTAATGCTTGTTCTCGTTATTATTGCTGCTGTACTTTTGCTTTACTAACCCGTTCCCAAAAAGATGAATAGGGATATTTGGGGTTAAATGATTTTTTGTCCTGTCTTCCTGACGGCTTCTTCATTCAGTTTTTTTGGGATATTGATGCCTTTTATCACTGCAGGACGTTGAGCGATACGCTCGACCCATGTATTGAGATGAGGAAATGCTTGCAAATCAATCTTAGGCCAATAAGCAATATGTACCCAGCTCCAATTGGCAATATCGGCAATAGAATAATCACCCGCCAAGTAGTTTCGTGTAGACAAGTGTTTGTCCATAACAGCAAATAACCGTTTCACTTCATTTTGGTAGCGTTCAATGACGGCAGGAATTTTTTCAGGAAAATACCGCACAAACACATTGGCTTGCCCCATCATAGGACCAATGCCACCAACTTGAAACATAAGCCATTGCAAGATTTCGTACTTTGTCTGCTTTGGCATCAATTGCTTACTTTTTTCAGCAAGATACTGCAAAATGGCACCGCTTTCAAATACGACTTGATTGTTTTGCCTGTCTTTAATGACAGGAATTTTGCCGTTAGGGTTCAATGCTAAAAATTCATCTGTTTTTTGTTCATCCTTAGATAAATTTATTGGAAAAACTTTATAGGGCATGGCGATTTCTTCCAGCATAATTGAAATTTTCCAGCCATTGGGAGTGGCAGCTGTGTAGAGTTCAATCATTTTCTTTTTCTTTGGCTAATTTTTTCAATGCCATTTTTCTTTTTAATGGCGAAAGATGATCAAGAAAGACGATGCCTTTAAGGTGATCGCATTCGTGCTGAATACAAACGGCAAGCAACTCTTGTGCTTGCATGGTAAATTGTTCGCCTTTAATGTTTTGGGCTTGTACTTCAATTTTATTTGCTCGTTGAACTTTGGCATATATTCCAGGCACAGACAAACAGCCTTCTTCATGCAATTGCTTACCTTCCTTTTTAACAATTTTTGGATTAATCAAAATTAATGGCTCATTTTTATCCTCAGAAATATCCATCACAACAATTTGTTGGTGGACATTGACTTGCGTCGCAGCCAAACCGATACCAGGAGCATCGTACATGGTGTGCAACATATCGCTGGTAAGCCGCTGTAATTGTCCATCAAAAGTTTTGACTTCTGCGGCAACCGTTTTGAGACGCTTATCGGGAAGCGTTAATATGCTTAAATGTGTCATTTCTTAAATTTCATAATTTTACTCATTATAGTATTGAAGTGTTTTTTTTAAAGGCAAATCACAAAAAAGCTGAGCTTTTTGCTACAAAAAAACACCTTTTTTTAAAAAATGCAGGCAGAATCACAAAATTTAGTTTGATTTACTGTAGTTTTTGGCTAAACTAAACACTAATGAAATCAAGGGTTTGTCAGAAATGCTTAAAAAATTACATTTACTTTTAATTGCAATAACATTTATTGCCACTTCGGTCGTTGCTGAAATTGAGGTTAATCCATCTCATCCCGATAGCTATATTGTTCAAAAGGGTGACACCTTATGGGATATTTCTGCACGTTTTCTAAAATCACCTTGGGTATGGCCAGAAGTCTGGCATGCGAATCCCCAAATTGAAAACCCGCATTTGATTTATCCAGGAGATGAAATCAGCCTTATTTATGTCGAAGGGCAACCCAGAATCCAAATCAATCGCGGTCATCCAACGGTAAAACTCTCACCCAAAAGCCGATCGGTTTCTCACGGCAGTGCAATACCGACCGTACCTTTGGCATTGATTGAGCCATTTTTACAAAAATTACGCATCATGGATAAAGAAGCCATTGATTTAGCACCTTATATCGTTTCAATCGAAGAAGGTCATTTACGTGGAACAACACCTGTTAATGTCTATGTCAAAGGTTTGCAAGCCAAAGCAGGCGATTTATTTGCCATTGTCAGACCAACAAATGTTTATAAAGAAGTTCCACACCGTCGTTTTTGGCACGAAGAAAACCAGAATGACACCAAAGTGGTTGCCTCAGCTTGGGACAAACGCAGTGTCAACATACCTCCAGCTTTAAGCAAAAGCTTTTGGAAAAGCGTTATGCGGTTTGAAGGTAAGGGTAAAATACTTGGTTACGAAGTTCAAGACATTGCAACTGCTTATGTGACCCGAACTGGCGATAAAGGCATCACCACCTTGAAAGTCAATGGCAATATACGTGAAGCACAAGAAGGCGATCTCATCATGCCAGTTAACACCGATGAGTTTGATGCTTTTTTCCAACCTAAAGCAGCCACTATAAATGATGACAACATCCGCATTGTTGCCTTAAACAATGCCATATTCAGAAGTGGAAAATGGCAAATAGTTGCTTTGAGTCGCGGTATGGCAGATGGTGTTAATACTGGTGATGTGTTTGAAGTGTTCAGACCAGAGCGTCGCATAAGAGATAATGTTATGCACCCTAAGGGTGATGCCAAAACTTTCTTCCAGCCTGGTAAAGCAATGGTCACCTTGCCTGAGGAATATTTGGCTAATATCATGGTTTTCAAAACCTTTGATCACATATCTTATGCCTTAATTGTCGAGGGTAATCGTCCTGTCAAACTGTATGACTTGGCACGCTTGCCTTAAAGCTTGCGACAATAAATTTAGAAAATTTTAATCCAATAAAAAAAGACTCATTATATAATGGGTCTTTTTTATCGTCTGGAAAATACCATGGACACAACTCAAGCGTGGCTTTTATTAACCCAAACTAAAGGATTGGGCACGGCTCGAATCAAGATGTTGCTCGACTATTATAATGATGCCAGTGCTATTTTTAAGCAACGCCACTTCCCAAATGAGCTCAAAATCCCTCAAGCGGTGCAACAAAGTTTAAAAAATCCTGACTTTGACACCATAAAACAAGATTTGTATTGGCTTGAGAAAGAAGGCAACTCCGTGCTAACTTTGAACGATGATTTGTATCCGCCTTTATTAAAACAAACCGATTCACCACCGCCATTGCTCTACATTACAGGCAACCCCCAAGTGTTATTGCAAGCACAGCTTGCGGTGGTTGGTTCTCGCAATGCAAGTGCTGTTGGTTTAAAAAACACCCATGCCTTTTGTTATGACTTGGCAAAAAATGGTTTGGTTATTACCAGCGGCATGGCTCTTGGGGTTGATGGTGCTGCACATGCCGCCGCCTTAAAAGCCAATGGCATAACCATCGCAGTTATGGGCACAGGTTTAGACAGCGTTTATCCGCCTAGGCACCGAGATTTGGCTCACCAAATAGCCGAAAAAGGAGCGTTAGTTTCCGAGTTTGCCATTGGCACCAAACCAAATGCGTATAATTTTCCACGACGAAACCGTATTATTTGCGGGCTTTCTCTTGGTACCTTGGTTATGGAAGCCAGTGTAAAAAGTGGCACATTAATCACAGCCAGACAAACCATGGAAATTAATCGACCCGTTATGGCAATTCCTGGTTCAATTCACTCACCAATGGTCAAAGGCTGTCATTTATTAATTAAACAAGGAGCCAAGCTGGTCGAATCTGCCCAAGAAATACTGGAAGAACTCACGCCTTTGGCGGCTTCTTTATCCATGCAAATCAAACAAAAACTTGCCAATCTCGATTCAAATACAGAAGCAAAAAATGAAGCCATAACGGATACGCTACAAGAAAACGAAGAAATAAGCAGCCAACACCAACGTGTCTTAGAATGCATTCAATACGAAGCCACTTCTTTAGAGACCATCATGCAAAAAAGTGCTTGCAATGCACAAGAAATTGCCTCGATATTGCTAATCCTTGAGTTGGAAAATAAAATTCAAACCATGCCTGGAGCACACTATATCCGAATTTGATTGCTTTATTTTACCAACAAATACACATTCTTTTGTAAAATCTGATATTATTCTGCAAATTCAACCACGCACAACTGGCATTTAATCACAAAATAGATAAAAATTTAAACTATGGCAAAAAATTTATTAATAGTCGAATCACCGGCAAAATCAAAAACAATCGAAAAATATTTAGGAAAAGATTACAAAGTTTTAGCATCCTACGGGCATATCCGTGACTTACTTGCCAAAACGGGAGCCGTAGATACCGACAACGACTTTGCTATGACTTATGTTGAAGTTGACCGCAACAAAAAACACATTGATGCCATTGTCAGAGAAGCCAAAAAAGCCGACACCATCTATCTGGCTACCGATTTGGACAGAGAAGGAGAAGCCATTTCATGGCATGTGGCTGAAATCTTAAAAAAACGCAAAGTTTTAAAAGATAAAAATGTATACCGTATCGTCTTTAGTGAAATAACTAAAAATGCCATCAAAGAAGCGGTTGCTAATCCACGTGAATTATCCTATGATTTAGTTGATGCCCAACAAGCCAGACGTGCCTTGGATTACCTTGTGGGCTTTAATTTATCACCTTTGTTATGGAAAAAAGTCAGGCGTGGTTTATCCGCAGGTCGTGTGCAATCACCCGCCTTGCGTATGATTGTTAATCGCGAAGATGAAATTGATGCCTTCAACCCTAAAGAATACTGGACTGTTTCCACACCCATGGTAAAAGACCGGCATGAGTTTATTGCCAATCTTATTCAATACGATGGCAAAAAACTGAAAAAATTTGATTTGAACAACAAGCCGCAAGTCGATAAAGTCTTGGCCGAACTCAAAACCCAAGCAGGTGAGATTTTAACCGTAACAAAACTCACCGAAAAACAAAGAAAACGCCACCCAGCACCACCTTTTATCACCTCAACATTGCAACAAGAAGCTGCCAGAAAACTTGGCTTTTCCACCCGAAAAACCATGCAAATCGCTCAGCAATTGTATGAAGGAATGGCAGTTGATGGCAGTGTGCAAGGGCTTATCACTTACATGCGTACCGATGCGGTGATTCTATCCAAAGATGCTTTAGCAAATATTCGGCAGACCATTGGACAGACTTTTGGGCAAGAACTCGTCCCTGAAAGACCCAATTATTACAAGGGCAAATCAAAAAATGCCCAAGAAGCCCATGAGGCTATTCGTCCAGTTAATGCGGCATTAATTCCTAAAAATATTGCTAAATATTTAGCCACAGACCAACTAAAACTCTACTCTTTGATTTGGAAACGCACGCTCGCCTGCCAAATGACCGATGCCTTAATTGGCACCGTTTCTGCCGATTATGAATTTGGCAATGCACATGTCTTTAGAGCAACAGGTTCTACCGTTATCAAAAAAGGGTTTTTAACCGTTTATGAAGAAGGACAAGATGATAAGAAAAAACAAATTAGCAATAATCTGCCACGTTTAAAACAAGGTGACACCTCCAAAGTAGTCGCTATCAGCGGCAAACAACACTTCACCGAACCACCGCCACGTTATTCTGAGGCAAGCTTGGTTAAAGCTCTAGAAGAACATGGTATTGGGCGACCTTCGACCTATGCCTCAATTATCAGCACCTTGCTTAACCGTGACTATGTTGAACTCGATAAAAAACGCTTTATTCCAACCGATGTTGGCAAGGTTGTTTCACGCTTCTTAGAAAAGCATTTTGAAAAATACGTTGATTACGCTTACACTGCTAACCTTGAGGATGCTTTGGATGCGATTTCACGCGGAGAGAAAAGCTGGATTCCTTTGCTTAAACAATTTTGGCAACCTTTCAAAGCCTTATTGGATGACAAGGAAGAATCCGTAAGTCGCGAAGAAGCCCAATACCAACGTGTTTTGGGAACCGATCCCAAAACTGGCAAACCCGTGACCGCACGGGTCGGCAAATACGGTTCTTTTGTGCAAATTGGTCACCGTGATGATGAAGACAAGCCACAATTTGCTGGTCTTTTACCAGGGCAACGCTTGGATAAAATCACTTTTGAAGAAGCGATGGAATTGTTCAAGTTGCCAAGAAAGCTTGGCGAAACCGATGAGGGCGAAAAAGTTAGCACCAACATTGGTCGATTTGGACCTTATGTGCGTTATGCTAATAAATTTGTTTCTATCAAAAAAGATTTTCCTGCTACTCCTTATGATATAACCCTAGAACAGGCCTTGGAACTCATCAAAGAAAAGAAAATTGCCGATGCCAATCGCATTATCACGACTTTTGATGATGGTATCCAAATTTTAAACGGTCGCTGGGGACCCTATGTAACGGATGGCAAAAAGAATGGCAAAATTGTAAAGGGAACCGACCCTAAAACATTGAGCCATGAAGATTGCATAGAAATTTTAGCCAAAGCTCCAGATAAAAAATCTCGTTTCAAAAAGAAAACCAAGAAAAAAGCCACAAAAAAGAAGACAAAAAAGAAAACAAGCAAAAAGGTAAGCAAAAAGGTAAGCAAGAAAAAAGTTAGCAAGAAAAAAACAGCAAACAAGACAACAAAGAAAAAAGCAAGCAAAAAAACAGCTAGCAAATAATGGCAACGCAAAATGCTAAGCCCAGTGCTATAGAACAAGCCGCCGCCACGGTTTTGGCTGGAGGT
Source organism: uncultured Alcanivoracaceae bacterium (assembly GCA_964594435.1). Taxonomy (GTDB): domain Bacteria; phylum Pseudomonadota; class Gammaproteobacteria; order Xanthomonadales; family Marinicellaceae; genus NORP309. The sequence goes on along the minus strand of CAZQMH010000001.1, from coordinate 7,381 downwards.
ATTATCGCCTACCCAACAGAATCCGTTTTTGGTCTTGGCTGTAACCCGTATGATACACAAGCACTCGCAAAATTAATGCAGCTAAAAAAACGCTCACCATCAAAAGGATTGTTGCTTATCGCGTCTCATGTGCAACAAATTCTGCCTTTAATTCAACCCCTTCATGCCAATGATTTAGCCAGAGCCCTGAAAACATGGCCTGGACACCACACATGGGTTTTTCCAAAATCCCCAAAAGTTTTACCTCATATCTCAGGGCAATTCAGCACCGTTGCCGTTCGAGTGAGTGCTCATAAGGTGGTGAAATTATTGTGCGATAAACTTAACAGTGCCATTGTCTCTAGCAGTGCAAATTTTTCAAATCAGGCAACTTTCACCTCAATAAAGCAGATAAAGCAGGCATTTGGTGATAAAATAGACTTTTATCTTGATGGCGAACTTGGCAAACACGCAAAACCAAGCCCTATCATTGATGCTCATACGCTTAAAATTATCAGATAATTGTTTTGAACTTAGAAATAAAAAGTCGCCTGTACTCCATCGCAACATTTCTGCTCACCCCCATTGTGTTGTTTCGATTGGCTGTGCGAGGCATAAAAGCACCTGCTTATTTTCGACGCTGGAAAGAGCGATTTGGTGTATTTCCCAACCCTAATTTTGAAAAATCTATTCTTATTCATGCCGTTTCAGTTGGTGAAGTCAATGCAGCCATCCCTTTAATCAAGGCTCTGATGGAGTCGTATGCTGATTATGATTTTGTTATCACAACGGTGACACCAACAGGTTCTGATCGGGTACAACAAATATTTGGCAACCAAGTTTTTCATTTGTATTTGCCCTATGATTTATCCGGAGCGGTCAAACGTTTTTTACGCAGGATAAAACCCGAAATTGCGGTAGTTATGGAAACTGAAATTTGGCCTAATTTGTTTCGATTTTGTAAAAAACGTCACATTCCCATCGTTGTTGCCAATGCCCGACTGAGTGAATTGTCCTTAAAAGGTTACAAATGGGTGCAGTCTTTGGCGACAATGGCGGTCAACAACACCAAGTTTGTTGCTGCTCAGACAAAAACTGATGCGGCTCGTATGATTCGCTTGGGTTGTGATGCCGATAAAATATATGTCGTTGGCAGCCTTAAATTTGATATTATTATTGAAGACGATATTATTAAAAAAGGGCAAACCATTCATGAACACGTGGCTCAAAATCATTTGATTTGGATTGCTGCCAGTACTCATCAAGAAGACGAAGAAGAGATTTTAGATGCTTATGAAATGCTTAAAAAACAATACCCTCAACTGCTATTGATTATTGTTCCCAGGCATCCCGAACGCTTTCAGGTGACCACCGCTGCCTGTATTCAAAAAGGTTTTAATACGCAATTGCGTAGCAAAATAGGTTTGTATGACATTAATGCCGATGTATTTGTCGTTGATACCATGGGTGAAATGTTAGAATTTTATGCGGCTTCTGACATTGCTTTTGTGGGCGGATCTATTGCCAATATTGGTGGACACAATGTGCTTGAGGCAGCAATTTTTAAATTACCTGTCTTGGTTGGGCCAAATACCCATAATTTTGCCGAAATTACTCAACTCTTACACGATTGTGGCGGTTCACAACTGGTCAATAATTCGCAAGATATTGTGCGAGAGATGCAAAAACTCATCGAAAATCCTGCCTTACGAAAAAAAATGGGCAATGCCGCTTTTAAACTGGTAGAAGAAAACCGTGGAGCGGTTGAATTGACTATGAAACTCATTGCCAATGCCTTAAGAAACCGCCCCTTGGATAGGCAAATGCAAGCCTTAAAATACATTGACACCATCAAACAAGACTTGCCATGAGTATTATTTTTGTTCTTGTTATTATGAGTTCGTTATTGGTTGGCTTTGCGGTATGGGCTTTTTTCTGGGCAGTTAAAAATAATCAATTTGATGATTTAGATACGCCTGCCTATTCCATCTTAGATGAACAAGATGAAAAAGACTTTTTAGAAGAAGAATGAATTTACTTTCACCTTTTTTAATCGGTTTGTTTTCAAGTGTGCATTGCCTAGCTATGTGTGGTGGACTGTGTGGTCTTTTTTGCCGTAACAAACCCAAATTTAGCACCATTTTATTAATAAATTTTGGTCGCATCATCAGCTATACTCTCTTAGGTCTATTATTTGCAGGTTTTATACAAGGACTGGCTTTGACGATACCTATTGGCAGGATTGGTTTTTGGATACGCAGCGTTTTGGGCTTGGTGCTCATTTTTCTTGGTACTCGAATACTATTAAACAAAGCCAGTTTGCACAGTTTTTTTAGCAATAATTATCTTTGGAATAAAGCCAAAACAAAGTTACATAGGCTCAACAATAAAAACAGTTCCCTTGCCCATTTAGGTAAGGGAATGCTTTGGGGATTGATACCTTGTGGTTTGCTTTATGGTGTCTTAATTGCCGCAGCAACGACCAGTAGTATGCTAGCAGGTGGTCTTTTTATGTTGGCATTTGGGCTAGGAACTTTGCCATCAATGTTTGTTGCCGCAGGGTTGATGGCAAGTTGGCAACAAAAACTCAGCAAAAAATCCTTTCGTTATTCTGCTGGCATTTTTATTATCATTATTGGTTTTTGGAGCTTGGTATCTCCTTGGTTTGCCCATGAACTTATCCCTCAATCCTCGGTTTTTACCCCTATTTTTGCTTTTTTAGATAGCTGTATTCCCTAAATATTAAAAATTTGGAAAAAACTTAACACAACGGTAACACTCTATTTTTAAAATGAGTAAACTAAAAGCCAATTAAGAAAAATAAAATAAATCAGTGAAAGATAATAAAACAAAAATAGTCGCAACCTTAGGCCCTGCCAGTAGTGCAGTGGAAAATATCGAACAATTAATTAAAAGCGGAGTTAATGTTTTCCGTTTAAATTTTTCGCATGGCAGCCATGAACAACATAAAATAAATTACGAAAATATCCGTGCCACTGCTAAAAAGTTGAATAAAATTATCGGTATTTTATTGGATTTACAGGGACCAAAAATTCGGGTTGAGAAATTTGAAAAGGATAAAATTAAATTGCATCAAGGTGATACTTTTACTTTAAGTTGTGCGGATAAAAAGTTTTTAGGTAACCAACAGCGTGTGCGTGTCACGTATAAAAATTTATACAAAGATGTGGATAAGGGCGATGAATTGTTGTTTGATGACGGCAAATTAAAGGTTGTTGTGCTAAAGGTAAAAGACAAAGAAATCGAAACCAAAGTTATTATTGGTGGCAAGTTAAGCAACAATAAGGGTATCAATATTCCAACTGCTGATTTGTCTGTCGCGGCTATGACCAAAAAAGATATTGAGGATTTGGAATTTGGCGCCAGTCTAGGGGTTGATTGGGTTGCCTTGAGTTTTGTGCGTAAACATGAGGATTTATTGCTGGCAAGGCATTACCTTAATTTGCATGATTCTGATGCAAAATTAATGGCGAAAATTGAAAAACCAGGAGCGATTAATCATTTTGATGAAATCCTCAAAGTTGCCGATGGTATCATGGTGGCTCGTGGAGACTTAGGGGTTGAATTGTCACCGCAAGAAGTGCCGATGTTGCAGAAAAAACTCATTCGCAAATCTCGTCAAGCGGGCAAACCAGTAGTCACTGCGACCCAAATGTTAGAAACCATGACCGATTCTCCCGTACCAACCCGTGCTGAGGCAAGCGATGTTGCCAATGCTATTTTTGATGGTACCGATGCCATTATGTTGTCGGCAGAGACGGCAGTTGGTAATTATCCGATTGCAGCTGTTATAACCATGCGAACCATCGCAAATTCTGTTGAAAATGATAAAGAGTACATTGCCAGAATGCAAGAACGCAAAATGCATACTGAGGAAAACACGCCCGATGCGGTGTCCTCTGCTGCCTGCCAAATTGCTTCAAATATCAAGGCGAAAGTCATGGTTTGTTTCAGTTCATCAGGAGCAACCGCTTTGCGTGTCGCTCGTAATCGTATTCAAACCAACGTTATTGCTATTTCTCCCAATATTCGTTCGTGCCAACAGTTGAGTCTTTCTTGGGGTATTCATCCAGTTTTATCTCCTGATGCCCATAATACCTCGGACATGGTGAGCATTGCGGCGAAGGTTATTCATCATTGCAAAGCCGCCGAGGCAAATGACAGGTATGTGCTAACCGCTGGTGTACCCTTTGGTTCTTCGGGCACGACCAATGTCATTCACGTAGAAAGGTTGGATTAATAATGTTGTTTTTGCCGCTTGTTGCGGTTGCCTTGTTTGCCTTGTTTATTTTGTAAACTCAGCAATGCCGCTAATGTGCCTTTTTCTTGGCAATGGATAAAGTCTTTTTCTAGTGTTGCAAATGCGAGATTTTCTTCCTTTTGTAAGACGGTTATGAGCTGCTGGTATAAGAGTTTGAATAATCGCCGCAGGGATATTTTCCATGAGCTGCCTTCAGTTTTGTATAAATTATCCGACAGTTTCATAAAATTAGCAAAGGGCGAACTGCCGAAAATCAGTAGTTTAGTGTGGGGAAATCGTCCAGAATTACCAATCATATCCCAAAATCGAGCAAATCGAGTCACTCTTTGCATGGTTTGGAAACTAATATCTCGGGTGGATAAAATGGTATATGGCTGATTTTTGTCATAGACCATTTTGTATTCTTGTGTGTGCCGATTGATGGGCGCCCCACGTAAACGTTTGAGGATGCCGAGCTGAATTTCTTGCGGATTGAGTGTGACCAGTTTGTCAAAACTTTTGGCAAAATTCTCAAGCGTATCTGCGGGTAAGCCAAAGATTAAATCGGCATGAATATGGGCGGTGGTATTTTCACGTAACCATTTAAGGTTTTCACAGGTTTTTTCATTGTTTTGTTTGCGTGAAATTAAGTCCTGAATTTCACTGTCAAATGTTTGAACGCCAATTTCAAATTGCAAAACATGTTTTGGGAAACGTGCCAGAATAGTACGCAGTTTTTCAGGCAATCTGTCGGGCACGACCTCAAAGTGAATCGACAAATCAGCCCTCATGCGAGCAAGAAAAAACTCCAGAATGGCAACCGTTGTTTTGACTTTTAAGTTAAAGGTGCGGTCAATAAACTTAAAATGGCGCGCTCCTCGTTTTAGGAGTTTGTCGATTTCTTGTAAAAATCGTTCAATACCGAAGGATTTAGAGGTTTTGTCTAAGGAAGACAGGCAAAATTCGCACTTAAAAGGGCAGCCACGAGAGGCTTCGACATAAACGATACGGTTTTTTATGTCTGTTTCATTATAAAATTGGTACGGCATTTGCAGTTGTTCTAATGGCAAAGGGATGCCTGCAATTATTTTTTCTAATGGCTTCTCGTCGGCTAAAAGTTGTTGGCACAAGGTCTTAAACTGCAACTCACCCGCTCCGCTAATGCCATAATCAGCCTGATCAAACCACGTTGGTACATCAGGATAGTGAGAAACCTCAGGGCCGCCAACCACTATTTTTATCTGGGGAGCCAGTTGTTTGAGAAGATTGATGCAGACACCTGTTTCGGCAACATTCCATATGTAAACACTAAAGCCAATAATTTTTGGTTCTTTTTGCAGCAGTTTTTCGACAATATCCATTGCCCTTTCGTGTATGGTAAATTCACAAATTTGTGCCTGTTGTTGTAAATCACCAAGATTGGCATACAAATAACGCAACCCAAAGGCACAATGAATGTATTTTGAATTAAGCGTGGTGAGAATAATGGCAGACATCATCTGCTATTTGGTTGTGGATTCCAGTTCAATTTTATAGGCGGAATGACATGCCACACAATTTTGCATCAATTCGCCCAATAATTTAAGAGACTGTTCGCTGTCATCCATGTCTTCGGCATCCATTGCTAATTCATCAAATTTTATGTGGGTGCTAAAACCGAGTTTTTTGAAAGCCAAAGGTAATTTGCCAACCAAGCTTGCAGGCACATCTGCCTGTGCCGCTTTACCGCTTTTTTTAGCGGCAATAATGGCTTGTTCAAGCTTATCTTGGCTAATGGCAGCGACAATTTGCTGGGTGCTGGCTAAAAATGCACGCATTTCTGTTAAAATTAAATCTTTTTCACCTGCATTTAAAACAATTGCCGTGCGTCCATCTGCCTGATGCTTTTTTGTTTCACCAACTAATATAAATTTATACACACCAAAGGCAATAACTCCAAGCAAGATAAAATTGAACAAAAGACTTATTTTTTTCACAAATTTTCTACCTTTTTATTTATTGATGAGGGATTTTAACACAGTTCTTTACCAGTAAAGTTTATACCACAAAAAAACCTCGCCAAAGGGCGAGGTTTTTGAGGCTTGAATATCTTTATTGGCAGATAATATCTAAATTAGTGACATCTGCTCCGTTTATTATGCCGCTTATGCTGGTGTTTGTGGCTCCTTGAAAACCATTGTTGCCTAGGGTTTGGCTATTGTCTGGGTTTTGAAACTGACATGTTTGAGCAGGATTGCTAGGGAAAGTTTCTATAGTGACTTCATAGCTTCCTTGGTCATTAATTTCAGTTGAAAAGATAAAGTTACCATTTGAAACAAAAATACCATTTGTATTGTTGTTTTTAAGTGCAACATCCTGTGAATTAAGTAATCCTGCTATAGAACCACCAACAGAGAATGTATCTATTGAACAATCCACTCGGACTTTGGTGACATCAGCGCCAGGAATATATCCTGCACCATAGCTTACATTGCAGCTTTGCTGTGGAAATGAAGGATTGGTAATGGTTACAGCATAGCCGCTTCCATCATCTTGAGCAGGGAAGGCAAACTCATAGTAACCGCCATTGCTGTTATAATTGCTGTTGCCATCAATGATAATGTCATTACTGCCATTGTTTTGTAAGATTAGTTCACTGCCAGTACCGTTAAACTGCATATCTAAACCATAAACTTTGCCTGTGACTTGGTATTGGTTGGTGGTGCAAGTAATCGTCGCATTGACATCTGCGGTGATTGTTCCTTGTTGTATCGTTGTTTGATTGCTCATTAAGCACGTTTGGTTTGTTGCACTGGCAGGACTTCCTGAACGTTGGGGTTGTTTTTTAACCACTATAATATAGATACTGCCTTCAACCAAATCAGGAAAGCTATACGTTCCATTACTTGTAATTATCATATTTTGTAGAGTATTGGCACTTTTAATTTGCAATGTATTGCCCGAGTTTAAACCAGAAACTGTGGCTTTTAATGCCCACGTTTGTGGTAATACTTCAATCGTAAAATACTGAGCACTGGCATTAAAGCCATTATTTGCTGTTCCTCCGTCATCTTCCATTCGTACTTTTAAATAAGCTTTTCCGCCTGATGCATAATTGGTGTTAATGGTGTAATGAAGGTTTTTGTTTATATCGAAATAAGG